>JAYTUR010000074.1:0-11249 GCA_043744475.1 Saprospiraceae bacterium
TTAGGCGACAGGAGTTAGGCGACAGTCAACAGGGGGCAACAGTCAATCCAACACTTGTGGCTTTTATCGCTACTGTTCTGTTTGTTACCCATCCAATTCACACGGAAGCGGTGGCAAATATCAAAGGACGCGACGAAATTATGACGCTGCTGGGTAGCCTTGCCGCCGTTTGGTATTCGCTCAAAGCGTTTGAAGGTGAAGGTTTTAAAAACCAAATCATCGCTTTTGCCTTATTTTTTATTGCCCTTTTGTCAAAAGAAAATGCCATTACATTTGTCGTCATTACGCCTTTGATTTATTGGTTTTTTATTCAAACAGATGCCAAAACAGCTATAAAACAAAGCATTCCCTTCATAGCAGCCGCCATTTTGTTCATTTTACTGAGGGGGGCTGTTATAGGCAATCAGTTCGGCGGCGAGCAAATGGAGTTGATGAACAACCCATTTTTAAAACTTGTTGGCAGCGAATATGTGCCGTTTAGCTTTGCTGAAAAAATGGCGACCATTACTTATACGCTCGGCAAATACGTCCAACTCCTCATTTTTCCGCACCCTTTGACACATGATTATTATCCGCGTCACATCGGTATGATGTCTTTTAGCGACTGGCAAGTCGTATTGAGTGTTGTTGTTTATGCTGGTCTCATCGCCTTAATACTGAGGGGGTGGAAAAATCGCAGCCTCATCAGTTTTGGCGTGGCGTTTTTTCTGATTACATTATCCATTGTGTCAAACATCGTTTTTCCCGTTGGGACAAATATGGCTGAACGGTTTATGTTTATGCCATCGCTTGGTTTTTGCCTTGTTTTGGCGATTTTATTAACAAAATTAGGTGATAAAGTTCAAGAACCCAGTGTTAGTCGTCAAGCCTTAGGGGTGATTTTAGTCATCATCACTTTGTTCAGTTTGAAGACAATTACGCGTAATGCCGCTTGGAACGACAATTACACCATTTTCACAACCGACATTGAAACGTCGCCTAATTCTGCCAAATTGCAAACGTCTGTCGGTGGCGAAATGATTGAACATTTTAAAAATTCGCCCAATCAGATTGAGAAAAAAACGAAAATAAATGAAGCGATTAGGCATTTACAAAAGGCTTTGGAAATACATCCAACCATGAAAAATCCGTATTTACTGATGGGTAATGGTTATTTTTATTTGAATGAATTTGATAAAGCCGTGAGTGCATACAATAAGGCGTTGCAACTCGACCCGCAGTTTAAAGATGCCAAAACGAATCTGGCATTGACTTACCGTGAAGGCGGTAAAATCATTGGACAACAACAAAACAATTTACCAAAATCCATTGATTTTTTATCGAAAGCCGTTGAACTCGACCCGACTGACGTAGCTGCCATGTCGTATCTCGGCACAGCTTACGGTATGTCCAATCAACCCCAAAATTTGATTGATGTGTTGACCAAAGCCTTAGCGATTCGTTTCGATAAACAAGATGCAATTAATATTTCGGTGGCTTATCGGCAATTGGGCAATGTAGCGAAAGCGGTGGAATATGAGCAGATGGCTCAAAGAAAATAAGTTAGAGGATTGGGCATAGGCCCCTCAGTAAATCTGTGAATTATGTAATTTATTCCTCAAGTTGTATAACATTTTTCTGCCTAAAGGGATTCATCTTTGCATTATTTCACTGATACGTCGCGTGATACGTTTTTTTAGGCGTATAATAAATTCGCAATTATACCGATTACGCCCTGTTACTCGCTACGCTCGAAAGGCGTACAAGAATGAATCTATCGGAGTGCGTGTGTTTTTAATCCTGCAAGTATGAAAAAAGCTTTAAAAGGTATTGGCTATTTTTTTTTATGTTTAATTGTTTTACTGCTCATATTCGTTGTATCGCTTCAAACGAAGTGGGCGAAAAACTTAATCAGAGAGAAAGTAGAAACATATATTCAACATAAAACAAACACTAAATTTGAAATCGGCAGCATTGATTTCAGTTTCCCAAAATGGGTAGAGGTGAATGGTCTGTTTATGCTCGACCAAGCCAATGATACGCTTGTGTTCGGAAAACATATTAAAGTGGACATGGACATGATTGCCTTGATTCAATCAAAATATGTCATAAATCAAGTGATTCTTGACCAAATCTACGTCAATCTCTACAATAAAGACATTGATAGCACTTTCAATTATCAGTTTGTCATTGATGCTTTTTCATCAAAAAAACCGACCATAGCCCCAACCGATACGGCAAGTGCCTTGAATTTAAAAGTCAAAGACATTTCCATCATAAATACACGGTTTAAGCAAAATGATTATTACTCTGGCAACTTAATGGATATCAGTTTACAAAAATTTCATCTGAATGTGGACAGCATTAATGTGAATGATTTGCACATTGACATTAATGACTTGACAGTTGAAGGTTTAAATTTCAAATACCTCATTACCAAAGAGCAAAAACCATCTAAAGGAAAAACGCCTAATCCTTTGTTTAACATCACTAAAACGATTGTAAAAAACAGTCATATTTATTTTGAGAATGTCCTCGATGCGTTGCTTTCCAAAAATGACATTGATTATTTAGAAGTCGTGGATTTAAACAATACGACTACGTTGAATAGCTACACGACCCAATCCGTTATACTCAACAACAGTTCCGTTTTTTTTCAACATAGAAGTGAGAATGAAGTCGTTAAAGTCGTTAAAGATACGGTTATGGCGATTGCTAATAACGCAACAGCTTTGGGCATTACCGTTGGAGATATAAATTTTCAAAACAATGCCTTCGTTTATAACAACATATCAAAACCTAAAAAAAATGCGGGTTTAGACTACTATCATTTAGATTTAACAGGCGTTAAAATAGTTGCCGCCAATACCAAATTTGATGATGGAAATGTCAAAACACACGTCAAATCCTTTGCATTTAAAGAAAAAAGCGGTTTGACATTGGATACTTTAAGTGGTACTGTCAGTATGGACAGTAGTAAAATCATGGTGAAGGACTTTTTTGCCCAAACGCCTTATTCCACGATTGCATTGGAGGCGATGGTTTATCCACAATTCTTTATCAATCGAAATAACATAAAAGGAACGCTGCCCGACAATGAAATCAAATTATTCAAAACCATCATCAGCAAAAAAGATGTGGCATTGATTGATGTGGTATTGGCAAAAAAGTATAAAAAACAGTTAGATGTATTGGGCAACCTATCTATTGATGCTTATATAAAAGGCAATCCTAAACGAATGACTATCCAATCATTGGTCGTTAACTCTTTAAAAAACAATGATTTAGTTATTAATTTATCGGGCAATATTTATAATCCAACCGACCTTAAAAAAGTCTCTTACAGTTTGAATCTAAATGAAGTCTCTGCTTCGCGGGCTTTGATAGAGCCGTTTATACCCCTCAGTAGTCAACCCATAAATCTACCGCCACGATTGAGTTTGAAAGGTTTGGTCAGTGGCAATTTGCGAGATGTAAAAACCGATATGTCTGTAAGTTCCGCTTTCGGTATGGCAGGTATCAAAGCAACTTTACAGGGCTTTGATAAACCCAAAGCGTTGGTTTATGACTTAATATTGAACGCCAAAAACTTAGAAATAGGCAAATGGATTGGACGCGATACGATGTTGGGGCAGCTCAATGGTCGGATTGATGTAAAAGGGAATAAAGGTTTTGATGTTAAGACCAACAATATGACGGTGTTGGCGGACATCCAATCTTTTAGGTTTAACCAAAATGTAATTCATAACATCAATACTGATTTGAAACTGAATAGTGGCATTGCCAAAGGTAAAGCATCTATTAACGATGAATTAATCGGTTTTAGCTTTGATGGACAAGCCAATATTCAAACAGACTACCCCTCAGTAAATGCAGCTATTAATATCAAAAAAGCGAATTTACTAGCTCTGGGATTTGCGTCCGACACCTTGCTTGTGACTGCTTTTACGACGATAAAAGTCGAAAACAGTACACCCCAAAACTTAAATGCCCTTATTCAAATAGACAGTGCTTCACTTGTGAGAAATGCCCAGACCATTCGCGTGGATAGTGCCTCGGCTTCTGCTTTTGTCAGAAATGACTCTACTTTTATTAATGTGGTTTCGCCTTTTGTAGATGCAGAAGTGAACAGCACCGTTTACTATAATGACATGGCGGCATTGGTACAAAAAATACTCAATCAATTCATTCCGCCTGCTATGGCGGCGAGTAAGATGATTGACAGCACTAAAAATACTAAAATTACTGAGGGGGCCATTAATGCCCACATTGCGATTAAACCGAATAATACTTACAGCGCATTCGTCAGTAATTTGGCATTTGATAGCCCAATACTCATTAATGCTAACATCACAACTGCAAATGTGGATAGTGCTGTGAATATTCAACTCAACGTTCCTACGCTTTCTTATGGTTCTATACACGTTTCACCGACAAAAGGCACTGTTTTAGGTCGAAATGATTCATTATTGGTTGATATACTGACGGATACGCTTCAAGCAAGCAGTCTTTTGTTGTACGATGCACACATAAAAGGTGGCTTTTCTAAGAACAATATAAGTGCGCTCATAACGACCAACAATTTGGATAAAAAAGAACAATATCAAGTCACTGTATTTGCAACGCCCAATACGGAAAAAGGATATGATATTTCACTTGGCAAAGTATTAATGCTTAATAATATAAATTGGCTTGTCAATGAGCAGAATGTTGTAAAAACGACATCCGATGGATTCAATGTCCAAAATTTCGATATTAACAATCAAGAACAACAGATAAAAATCAACAACGAAACGGTGTCCGTCAATAGTCCTTTATTGGTGAAAGTTTCAAATTTTCAATTAAAAACAATATCTGCTGCCTTGAATGAAGATTCTTTGTCAATTAATGGTTTACTGAATATGGATTTGAAAATCACGGATTTGAAAAATACGATACCTACAATGGACGGTCATGTTCAAGTTGATAGTATTGTTTATCAAAAGATAAGCGTTGGCAATCTGGATGTGACGGCTCAAAGTCAAAATGGCAATGTCAAACTCGATGGAAAGCTTTTGGGCAACGGCAATGAGGTCGGTTTATCAGGCACTTATTCCGCCAATGCGCTCAATGCCAACATACAGCTCAATCCGTTGACAATGGCAACGGCTGGATCCTTTTCAAAAGGCTATATCACAAAAAGCAACGGCACAATAACAGGTGACATAAAAATTACTGGCGAACCGACAAAACCGATATGGCATGGTGATTTAACATTCAATAAAGTTCAGACGACTTATGCGGAATATGGCACTTTACTGAAAATAGACAACCAAACTTTGAAGCTCAACTACCCCTCAGTAATTTTTGATAAATTTAAGATACAAGATGCTTCAAACAATACATTGTCTATTGATGGGCGCGTCAATCAATCCCAAACGTATGATTTTATCGCCGATTTAGACATTCGCGCCAAAGGTTTTCAAGCTGTTCACAATACCCCTGCCGATAATAAAATGATTCACGGCACAGCCGTCGTTGATCTGGATGCACAAATGAAAGGTAATATTTATGCACCCGATTTAACAGGCAGTTTGGTCGTTAAAAAAGGAACGGATTTGACGTATATCCGTCAAGTCAGCGCACCTTCTGCAACGGATAGAGAGGGTGTGATTGAGTTTGCAGATATGGATACGATTAGTAACTTGTTGTCAGTCAACATTTTACAAGAGGCTTTAGCACAGCAACAACAAGGACAAAAGGTAGGTAATTACAAATTCAATCTGAATCTTGAAGTTGAAAAGGAAGCAAAATTCACTATCGTCGTTGACCCCATGACAGGCGACCAACTGCAAGTACAAGGTACTGCCCAAATCAATGCTGACGTTAATCCGAATGGCAGTGTTGGTTTAATTGGCACTTATGATTTAGAAAAAGGGAGCTATGATTTGAGTTATCAATTCATCAAACGTAAATTCATTTTGCAAGCGGGCAGTACCATCACATTAAGCGGTGACCCCATGGATGCCAACACCGATATTACTGCCGTTTATGAGATTAATACACCTGCCATTGACTTGATTAAAAATGAAATCGGTGGTTCGACTGCTGTTGTTAATGATATTTATCAACGAAAAACGCCTTTTCAAGTGCTTTTGAGAGTAAAAGGTAAGGTTTCTAAACCCGAAATTAGTTTCGACATCGTATTGCCCGAAAAATCTGACGGTGTAACAACCGAAATGTCCACGACAATCAATAACAAATTAGACCAATTGAGAGCGGATGAATCCTCGATGAATAAACAGGTATTTGCCTTACTAATTTTCAATAAATTTATCGGCGAGCAAAGTTCTGACTTCTTTGCGGGCAATGGCGGCGGCAACACATTATTGGGCAACAGCAGCGTCAGTGGTTTTTTGAATGGTGCTATCAATCAGATTGCAGCAGATTTAATCAAAGGCGTTGACGTAGATGTCAATTTAAAAAGCGTCACCGATGACCCGAATGCACAACGAACGGATTTGAACGTTGCTTTGGGTAAAAATTTCTTAAAAGATAGGTTGAACATAAGCGTCGGTAAAAGTTTCACGCTTGATGGCAACAATACGTCTGCTAACAATAATAGCAACGACAATACGCAATTTATCCCTGATGTCAACACCACTTACAAACTGTCCAAAGATGGTAAATTCATGTTGAGAGCTTATCGCAAAAGTCAATACGAAGCCTTATTAGATGGTTATTTTATTGAAACAGGTGCGTCCTTCAACTTTACCATTGACTACGATAAATTTCAAGAAATGCTCAAACAAAACAAGCCTAAATGAATAAACAACAATATATAAGAACACAACTTGCGTCAAGTTATTATTACCTTCAAATCATAAAACCATTTTTAGGTATCATCGCCCTCCTCTTTTTCAGTGCTTGCAGTATCAAAAAGCATTTACCCGAAGGCACCTATTTATACAATGGCACAACCGTAAATGTCGAAAAAATCAATGGTTTTCAGGAAAAAACAAAGCCTATTGCCCAAGAACTCGTCAGCATTTCAGCACCACCAAAAAATAAAATGATATTAGGCTTTCCTTATAAATTAGCCGTGTGGTATGCCATTGGTGACCCTAAAAAGGAAACGGGTTTTAGGTATTGGCTGCGCAGCCGCTTAGGTGAACCGCCTGTGTTGAGTACTGCCGTTGATGTGAAAGCCAACACGACCAATATGCAAGCCTATCTTGAAAACAAAGGATACTTCAAGTCACGTGTTTCTGGTAAAACAGAAAATAAAGGTTACAAGCAAAAAGCCATATACTTAGCTAAAGTATCGCAAGCCTATCATTTTGACTCTATCGTCTGGGTATTAGATTCCAGCGAGTTATCACGCAGTATTTTAGCCATCAAAAACAAAGAACAGTACGTCAAAAAAGGCGAACAATTTGACCTCGAAAATATCAAAGCAGAGCGCAACAGAGTTGATTTATCATTAAAAAGAAAAGGTTTTTACTACTTTAGTCCCGACTATATCAAGGCATACATTGACACAAGCGTCGGGCAGAACCAGATAAATGTCTTTTATACTATCAAAACAGAAACACCGGAGAATGCGCGTTATCCGCAGGTCATCAATTCAGTCACCATTTTCCCAAATTACACTTTAGTCTTACCGCCGCCCGATACCTCTAAATTAGGGCTGATTGAATATGATGGTTTTTCGATAAGAGATACCGTTAATAATTACACGCCCAAAACCTTAGTACGCCCACTCATATACCATCCAGGTGATAAGTATAATTTGAATGAACACAACAACACGCTGAATCGGTATATTAATATGGGTCAATTCAAGTTTGTAAAAAGTCGCTATGAATCCACCACCGACTCGTTGGCATCAAAAAGAATGGATGTTTTTTATTATTTAACGCCTTTAAAAAAGAAGAATTTTAATGCTGAAATCGCAGGTTTTACGAAGTCAAATTCTTTTAATGGCGGACAAATAAACGTCAATTGGAATAATCGTAATTTACTAAAAGGCGCAGAGCAATTTAATATCAAGATGTATGGTGCGGTCGAAACTTCATCGGTTGACACTTTGCGTGCCAATAATAATTTTAGAGTTGGTACTGAATTGTCTCTGACTGTTCCACGTTTTGTCACGCCGTTTAAAATCAAAGAGAGCCATTATTTTCTACCACTCACTAAGTTTATTTTCGGATATGAATGGACAAGACGGCAACAGTTATACACCAAAAACTTCCTCAAATTGCAGTACGATTTGAGTTGGAAAGAAAGTTTGCAAAAAGAACACGACTTGACCCCCCTCAGTATAACGTACAATAATGCGACCCAATTTTCACCAGAATACTTAGCGCAAATCAACAAATTCCCTGTCTTAACTTATGCCGTATTGCCCGAACTAATTACCTCAACCCGCTACAACTATACATTCAGCAGCAACAATACCCGTTCCAACAACATCGTATTTTTCAATGGCAATTTAGACGTTGCAGGTAATTTTTTAGGACTTATCAATAAACCACAGACCGCTTTTAGCGAAAAAATAGGTGGCGCATATTTCGCCCAATACGGCAAAATGGACGTAGAAGCGCGGTATTCAAGGAAATTAGCAACAGATGTTTATCTCTCCAATCGTTTAAACATAGGCATCGGACTACCTTATGGCAACTCGTCTTACCTGCCCTTCGCTCGACAGTTTGTGATTGGCGGCAGCAATAGTTTGCGTGGGTTTGTGCCGCGTCGTTTAGGTCCCGGCAGAGTCTTAACGACTGCCGAGCAACAAGTCGCTTATCCACAAATAGGCGGCGACTACAAATTGGAAGCCCAAACAGAGCTGCGTTTTCCCATTTTAGGCAGTTTGAAAGGCGCTGTATTTGCCGATGCGGGCAATATTTGGTCAAAAAATAGCTTGATATTTGGCGAAGATGCAAAACTAACCAAACAATTCATGAAAGACATCGCCGTAGATGGTGGATTGGGATTCCGTTACGACATTAAAATCCTTATCATCCGCTTAGACGTGGGCATTCCATTCCGCAAACCATGGCTCGCACGTGGTTCAGAATGGGTTTTTGATAAAATAGCTTTTGGCAATTCCAGCTGGCGTAAAGACAATATTGTTTTGAATATAGGCATTGGATATCCGTTTTGAGTAGGTCACCACAAACTTTTTAAAAGTTGTTATTTATTGATTGTCAATGATTTACATTGAAAATACGGCATTTGCAAAAATAAGCAATATTTTAGTGAAATACTGAGGGGGTAAAATCTATACAATTTCTAAGCGCATTTTTTTACCAAAACCTAATTCTATTATTTTTTGAAGTGTATCCATTTGAATTTCAGATTGTTCATTTTCAATCCTTGAAATATAATGCCTTGTTGTACCTGAATTAGCCGCCACTTGCGATTGTGTAAGCCCTAATTCTTCTCGTGTTTTTTTCAAAATCTGACCAATTGAAATGCGCTCAACTCGACGAATGAGCGTACTATTTTCGTATAAAACATCGGGGTCTAATTCAAGTGGTTGTGAGGAGGTTTTGCCTTTAAATGTGAAACTTATGGGTATATTTTCCCACTGAAGCGTGCGTGAAAGTGAAATAGAAACGTTTTTGAAAACGTCAAAATCTTGAATTTTCAACAGATTCATTTCACCATTTTTCTGCCACATTTGGAACATAGGTTCAAAGTCAATTTCTCTAATTTCTGCATTATTCCAAATTGTAAGCAATTTGAACGGTTCTGTTTGTAATATTTTAGTGATACGTGGCAATACCTTATCCATCTCTATTTTCTTTTATTAAATGTCTATTTTTCCTTTCAATTATTCTTTAACTATATTCTTTGAATGTTTGGGTTGAGTTCATAAAATGTCTCTAATAATGCTTCTTGATTTTCTTCTACAAATGCTATGGCTATTTTACGCTTATTTGAAGGCAAGCTACCTCTGAATATTTCTAATGCTCGAATATCAATAAGGGCTTCATTTTCCCCATGAATTGCATGAATATGTGGCGGAAGGTGGTCATTACTGTAAACACATATCTTTACGCCTTTGATGGTATCTATACACGGCATATTGTACCGATTTTATTGTTATTTTGCAATTTTGCTTATTTCTTAATTCTCTTAAAATCATCCTATTAAATATTTATTATTATATATTATATGAAGCATCGCCACGCATCACGCCGCAAAGGTATCCAATTAGGGAACAAAACCAAAATTTATTTTTATCTTAGTTTTGTTTAAAAAAACTGAAAACTACTACTAAGTTCTACTTTTACTTAAAGTTAAACACTTCCGCCGAATTCTGTTCGAGTCCACCGCCTTGATTGGCACTACCCGTAGCAATATAGATTTTATTTTTAAAACAATGGCTTGTGTGCCGTGCCGCCCTGTATTGGTATAAAAGCAAAAAGTGCGAACCAAACCCTCACGTTCAGCCCGGACTTTTTACTTTTCGCTTAAAATCACTCCATTTTTATAGGCTCATATTTTTTGAACAACGGCGACCGTGCTGCTTCTACTTTCTGTTGATACTTCACCCAATCGCTTTCAAAAAACTGATTGACCTTTCCAATCACTTCTTTTGCTTTGACTTTAGCTGCATTGATAGCCGCTTGACCATTACTCGAAGGTTTACCCGGGCTTGTGCCTAAAAGGAAACTCGCTTTCTGAACATCGTCCATCAAAGCACCTGACACGCGGACGATACCCTTTTGGTCGTTGGGTGCCATAAATAATTTTTGAATGGTTAAAATGCTGTCTTTCATAGCTTTACCCAATTTTTCGATTTCTTTTTTGGTCGAATCGGGCGCATTGATTAAAGAGCCGTCAACCAAACCAACAGTCTTATTTGCCTCTTTCAAACGGTTGAAAGCGTCGGTGACACGTTGTGTCATAATAGACAAATCCTGACGAACTGCGTCGCGTTCCTGCATATCTTTCATAGACATATCCACACGTGGGTCTGCTTTAACATTGACAAAAGTGGAGTCTTTTTCACCTTTAAAACTGATAACCACCTTGTAACGAGCAGGTAAAACCTGTCCACCTGTGCCGGGTATATCTTCATCTGCACTTGGACTATCTGTCCAACTTGGGAAACGACCACCATTGCGATTGAGAGGCCAGAAAATGCGGTTCATGCCTGAATCGAGCACGGAACTGAAAGTCCGCATCGTATCCCCCCCCTCAGTAAGAACGGTGATTTTAGCCTTGTCGCCGCTGCCACCGCCTGCCGCATTGCCGCCGCCACGTCTGCCGCCACCGCC
>JAYTUR010000075.1:0-2864 GCA_043744475.1 Saprospiraceae bacterium
GTGTACTCATCACCAATACCTTCTTGGTTTTACCCGTACCATGCGGCAAAGACACCGTACCACGAAGGGCTTGGTCTGCTTTACGAGGGTCAATACCAAGGCGGACGTGTAAGTCAACCGAAGCGTCAAATTTTGCAATGTTCACATCTTTAACCAAAGCCAAAGCTTCGGGCAAGGTGTAGAGTTTGTTGGCATCTACTTTTTTGTCAACTTCTGCTCTTCTTTTAGGAACTTTTGCCATTTTGTTTTTAATAATTTAATAGTTAGGTAATTAACGTTCCGAAATCGTTTCGGAACTCCCTTGTTGATTTCGGATTTCGTGATTTCAGATTTCGAAATGTTGTAACAGCCGAAATCCGACATCATAAATCCGATATCGAACTAAGCCCAAGGCGCAGTGCCTTCGACGGTGATACCCATGCTTCGTGCTGTTCCCGCAACCATTTTCATTGCAGATTCAACAGTAAAGCAGTTGAGGTCAGGCATTTTGTTCTCAGCGATAGCGCGTACTTGATCCCAAGTCACCTTACCGACTTTAAT
This sequence comes from Saprospiraceae bacterium, assembly GCA_043744475.1. Classification (GTDB taxonomy): domain Bacteria; phylum Bacteroidota; class Bacteroidia; order Chitinophagales; family Saprospiraceae; genus JAAFJT01. Next base: position 541 of record JAYTUR010000075.1, read on the forward strand.
ACGGTTCGGTTGAGTTGAGCCCAATTTTACCTTAGCCGCTTCCATTAACTGGATAGCTGCTGGAGGTGTTTTGATAGCAAACTCAAATGACTTGTCTTTGTAAACAGAGATAATAACGGGCAAAATTTTGCCAATAGAATCTTGTGTCGCAGCATTGAATCGCTTACAGAACTCCATGATGTTGACACCTTTTGAACCCAAAGCAGGTCCAATTGGTGGGGCAGGGTTTGCCTGACCGCCTTTCACCTGAAGCTTGATGTAAACTTCTACTTCTTTTGCCATTTTAGAAAAGACGTTTTAATAATGTGATTCGTCGCGCCGTTTTGGGAAGCAATTCCGATGTGACTCGAAATCAGGATTGGCTTAACGAAATAAAAAGCATTTTTGCAGCAGAGGTCACAGTTGACTGCAAAAAAGCGGCGCAAAGATAGGTTTATTTTATTTTCTATACAATAAATCTTAGTTTTTTTGCAAAAAAAGAGCCCCCTCAGTATTTTCTCTTACCTCACAACCAAAATCTTAGTCACCACCGCATCAGGCGCATCTAAATTCTTAGTATTGGTTGCTATAACAAGATACACACCCGTCGCTACCCTATTGCCATTAAAATCCTTTCCTTGCCAAATCGCTTGACCGCCGAGTGCACGGGTTTCAAAAACGACATTGCCATTGACATCCGCTATTTTCACATCAGCATCACGGGTAAATCCTTTTATCGCAATCGGTCCATCATAGTCAGGACGAACGGGATTGGGAAAAGCTAAAACCTTACTTTCGTTGTTAACCTCGCCCCCCTCAGTAGCGTCGCTTCTGAAACTTACCAAACCTTTGTCAGTACCGATAAATACTTCGCCGTTGGGTCTGATGCCGAGTGCAGTAATGTTATTGCTTGGTAAAGGGCTATTTTCGGTGTTAAATTTCAATAATTCCGTCTTACCATCTGCCGATGTGACGAATAAGCCACTCGACGTTCCAAACCATTTACGGTTTGCACCATCAACGGCGATGACGTTGACATTTTTTTCGCGCAACAGATACTCATTGATACTGCCTAAAGAATTGACAATCAATGAAGCATTACAAGCCGTTCTGAATGGGTCGCTGCCGCAACGAAAGACACAAACACCACTTGTCGTGCCCACCCACACTTCACCATTTAGGTCGGTCACTAAGTATTTGATGGTCGCACTTTGCAATTCCTTTGGCAAATTAGAGTTATCGAGGATGCGCGATTTATCGTCAGAAATATCATCTATGGTTTTGCCTTCATCGTAAAGCAAAATCCCCGATTGTGAGCCACTGATGATAAACCATTTGATGCCCGAGCCGTCCACGATGACTTGAAAAATATTAGTCGCAGGCACATTCGCCATTTTCACCCATTTGCCATCGGCTTTCAAGACGATGACAGGCTTGTCTGCAAGGTTATTCGATACCCATAAATTACCACTTTTATCAAAAGCCAAACCCGTAACACGCCGACGAAATGGGTCTGCTGAAGCCGCCGAAATGGCAGAATTTGAAGCATTATATATTTTACTGACTTTATTACCAGTCAATTCAACTAAGCCGTTTTGGACAGAACCCGCATAAACTTTACCTGTTTTAGTATTTATTTCAACGGTATGAAAATCACGGCTGATAATGCTATCATTTAAAATTTGGGTGTATAAACCATTGTAATTCTGCCATTTACCACTTATGAGTGAAGCAAAACCCTCGCCATTGTCACGTGGATTGATACCCGTCAATCCACCAAAGGCAACCCATGCCGATGTATCTGTCACCGCTATATCGCTCGACTCACGCGAGTAAGGTGAGTCATACTCAACGACGGTACAATTGGCATCGGTTGCTTTGTTCAAAAAACGGTAGCCGTTGAATTGGTCAGCAAAATAAATGCGTCCTGTGACATCTTCAACTGCCCCCATCGGACGATTGACACAACTGCCGCCGACGCTTTTAAATGTGCCATTTTTATTGTAAATCAAGGTCTTACCATTACTGAAAGCGGCTTTATTCGCAAAACCAACAAGCAAATTTTGGCTTTCAGCCGTCAAAAACTGCACTTTAAAGCCGTTTTCGTAGCGGATACTGAGGGGTCTATTATTTTGCAAAACAGAGAGACTGTCGTTCAAATCGAAGTACAATTTATTGTCATAAACTGCCAAAACCTTTGTAGTATATTCATTCGGGAAACCCGCAGCAGCATCTAATTTTGTCCACACCTTAAAGTCAGCTAAATTCAATCGCGCATCATTCGACACATTATATATACCCCCCTCAGTAGCCGCCCATATTTTACCTTCAAAAACGACAACGCT
>JAYTUR010000076.1:0-2863 GCA_043744475.1 Saprospiraceae bacterium
TTTGCTGTTGTCATATTGTTTAGTTGTTAAGTCATTTATAATATCGGAGACTCAAAATTAGACAAATTTGCTGAAATACCATCGTGTGTTGTTCCTTCATTCAAAATACTGAGGGGGGATGAATGTCGTCGTTTGGGCAATAGTTTTGTTTGACAATTAATTTTTTTGCTACAAATAAACGCATCTGCCTAAATGCTTTTACCTTACAGTTCGATTTCAATCATTCATTCAAATCAATTTACAAACCAACTCGTATGAAGAAACTATTTATTATGGGCGTAATCTGCGCAATGTTCACGCATAACGTCCTTGCACAAGACGCTGTTGACGACAAAATCAACAAAATCATCCGCAAACATGGCTTGGAAGAAAGTAAAGTCATGGAAACCGCTTTTTATCTCACCGATGTTTATGGTCCACGTTTGACGGGTTCGCCAATGCTTGACAAAGCGACTAAATGGGCGCAAGACCAATTGGGCACATGGGGTCTAAAAAACGTTCACACAGAACAGTGGGGTCCTTTCGGTAGAGGTTGGGAATTGGAGCATTTTGAAGCCCATGCCGTTGAGCCTTCTTACTATCCTTTGATTGCTTATCCCAAAGCGTGGTCACCTTCCACAAATGGCACTTTGACAGGTGAAGTGGTTTATTTTAAAGCCAATACGCTTGAAGAATTGGCAAAATACAAAGGCAAACTGACAGGTAAATTTGTGTTGATGGATACCGTTCGCAACGTCAAATTGACGTTTGATGCACCTGCAAAAAGGTATAACGATTCGTCACTTTTGGAATTGGCAAATGCTAATAAACCCACACCACGCACCTTACGCAACTTCGGTTTTGGCGACAATGAATTTAGTAAAGCCATGAAAAAAATGCTGTACGATGAAAAGCCATTGGGAACGATTGACCGTAGTTTTGCAGGTGATTTAGGTACTGTTTTCGTCTCGGGCGCTTCTGCAAAAGATGGTCAAGCACGCGATGAAGGCGCAGAAGTATTGCCACAAATGACGATTGACGCAGAGCAATACAACCGCTTATTCCGCTTAGCTCAAAAGGGTTTGCCTGTAAAAGTAAGCATGGCAATTAAGGCAAAATATACGAATCCTGACAAAATGGAGCATAATCTCATCGCTGAGATACCTGGTTCGGATTTGAAAGACGAGGTGGTTATGTTTGGCGCACACCTTGATTCATGGCAATCTGCCACGGGTGCGACAGACAATGCAGCGGGTTCTGCGGTGATGATGGAAGTGGCACGTATATTAACGGAAACCATAAAGGAAACAGGCATACAGCCGCGCCGCACTTTGCGCATGGCTTTGTGGACAGGCGAGGAGCAAGGTTTGTTTGGCTCAGTGGCTTATGTAAATCAACATTTTGCGGAAATAAAAGCCCGCACGGTTCAATCATTGAAGCCTGAACAAGCTAAAATATCGGCTTATTATAATTTGGACAACGGTACAGGTAAAATTCGCGGCATCTATTTACAAGGCAATGAAGAAGTGCGCCCCATTTTCAGAACGTGGTTAGAGCCTTTTAAAGACTTGCAAGCCAGCACGATTACCATTTCGAACACTGGCGGTACTGACCACTTGTCGTTTGATGCGGCGGGAATCCCGGGCTTTCAATTTATTCAAGACCCGATTGAATACATGACTCGGACGCACCATACCAATATGGATACATTCGACCACTTAATTGAAGCCGATTTGAAACAAGCGGCGACGATTATCGCGTCGTTTATTTGGCACACAGCACAACGTAATGGCTTGCTTCCTCGCAAAGAGTTAAAGATGGATTAAAGACAGTGATTTTACTGGGGGGACTAAAAGCATCCCCGCAGTAAATTTTAAAATATGTAAAAATATGTTTGATAATTTTACCTTTACGCACTTAAAAATCTTTTAGGCGTGAAAAAAGGCATTATTTTATTGTTTTTGGCTTTATTGATGTATAATTCAATTGGTTTTATCATCAATTTTCATTTCGTTCTGGCTGACTGGCAGTACGAAATGAAGGTTTTTTTAAGCCAAAATATAGACGATAATGATTTTACGCAGCTGACTTTTCATAAATCCGATTTTAAATCAGGTACGCACGAATTTACGAGAAATAAGGAACGTTTTGACGTTGTAAAAACCATAGAAAAAGGCGATTCTATCCTTGTTTACTGTTATAAAGACCATGTTGAAACTGAACTTGCGGCTGAATTTAACGCCTTGTTGCTTCAAAATACAACAACAAATGGTGATTTAAAAAAGAAAATAGCGCGTGTCTTTAAGCAAATCCAGAACAGCTATGTGTTTGAAAATACTTTTATTCTTATAAAATCACCCCCCTCAGTATTTCACCCTAAAAAAACAGTTTTGAGCCAACAAACACACTTTCTCTCATCTGCTTTCAGAGATATTCTCACACCGCCACCGCAAGGCACTATACTTGCGTAAAAATTCCTTTTATTTTAAAAATAAGCTCCCTTTTGCTCCATGCAAATTGGGACTATGCTTTGCGTTGGGTGCACACTTAACGTAAGTTGTCTTTTTTATACAACAGTCAAAATATTTTAAAAAATGAAAAAAATCTTCTTTTTTATAGCCGTTCTCTTTATCGACAACATAGTGTATGCACAAGACACAACTAAAATCATTAACTTGAATGAAGTTGAAATCACCGCTACTTCTGCAACGAACAAAACGATGTTGCAGCAACCTGTTTCTATCGTCAAATTGAATCCGCTTGAGTTGAAACGCAGTGCGGGTCTTTACCTCGACGATGCCATTAACGCTAACGTGCCGGGTGTTTTTATGCAAAGAAGAACCGTCTCTGCGGGTCAATCTTTCAATATCAGAGGTTATGGCAA
>JAYTUR010000077.1:0-2863 GCA_043744475.1 Saprospiraceae bacterium
CAGTGATGTCAAAGAACTAATAAATACACGTAACTTTAAGACGTTTGAATTACCTAAGTTTAGTTCGCACAACAAACTTTTAAAGTTTCCTAAACATAATGCGACATAACAGCCTTTTCAACAAATCTATCAACATGATACTGAGGGGGGCTATTTTTTTGAAAATCAATAAGTTGCAACTGATGGCAATGGTTTTTAGTTGTCTTTTTTTTTGTAGCAACAGCTTTGCACAAAACTACCCGGGTCAAGGGGGGCAATCGGGCAATACAACATCTAATCAATCTGCTTTTCAAACCGATTCGACGCAATCGGACATTGAGTTGGATACGGCTAATATTGTTTCGTTTTTTCCGAACAATCCTGCTGTTACCTTTCCTGAAAACGACTCGTTGCTCAATAATTATTTCCAGCAATACAACCCAATACGAAGACGTGCCTACGATTATTTCAATTTAGGTATGCCTTCGACTGCAGCCTACCCCTCAGTATATCAACCCACCTTTCGACGTGGTTTAGATATCGGCTTACATGCGTTTGATGTTTACGAAATCAAAAATTCAGATATCCGTTTCTACCAACAAACTAAGACTTTAACGGATGTTTTCTACTCTGCTGCCAGTCAAACAAATGGTACGTTTAGTGCCAAATTTGCAAGAAATTTTGCCAATGATGTCCATTTATCCATAGATTATAACCGCTTATGGAATTCTAATTTGACGACTTTACCAAAGGTGGGTAATAAACTTTTAGGCGGTTCGGGCTTTACTTACGATGTGCCGCGTGGTCGGTCAGTGGCTTTCGGGTTGGGGCTTTGGGTGCATCGCGAGCGTTACGATGGTTATGCCACTTTTACGTCGAATATCATCAATCAAAAAGACCAAGGTGGCATCCAGAGTGATACGTTTTTTACAACTAATAATGATGCGGGGCAATTGACATCCATTATTCCAACGCCTTTACTAAAGAATGCGACAACGCGGCATGAGAAATATGAATACAGTTATTTGCAATTCCTCAAACTGCGCAAAGACTCAACGGGTGCGAAACGCAATTTTTTAGCGTCTCATCAAATCACGTATCGCAGTGCTAAGTATCGGTCAAGTGATGCTTTTGACAATAATACACCCCTCCGTATTGATTCTATTTTTTATGGCAGTTTGTTGAATGACAGCCGCGGCGTTCGTTTTTTTCTTCAGGAACGGATGCTTGAAAACGTATTCAACCTCAGCACTTCAAGGCTTCGCGTGGTTGATACGACTCAAAAAGTTAAACTTTCTACCCAAAATGATTGGTTTGAAGTCGGTATCAGTCATCAGTTTCACAATGTCAATCAAGGTTTGGGCGCACGCAATTTTAACAATGTGATACTGAGGGGTCGTTGGAATTTTACGCCAACCGACAATTTGAAGGTAGAAACCTACGCGCATTTCAATGTTTTAGGTCATAATATCGGCGATTATCGGCTCAATGGTGAATTGTACTACAATCTAAAAAATATCGGAAGTCTAACCGTTAAAGCCATTAATCAGCTTTATGAGCCTTCGTTGATACAAAATGACATTGTTATCACACAGCGTCCTTTTTGGGAAAACAATTTTAAAAAGACGCTCGAAACCCATCTTTCAGGCACATTAAGCGTTCCCAAAATAGGTTTTCAAGGCACTTTTGCTTATTCTTTGTTGAATAAATATATTTATTTTGATAAAAACTTGTTGCCACAACAAGCCACTACCCCCCTCAGTATTGTGCAGCTTATTTTAACAGAAAACATCAAACTGGGCAAATTTCATTTTGATAATACGATTGCTTTCCAGCGACCGACTGAAAAGTACATGCGTTTACCAGATTTGTACTCCAAAAATAGCCTTTATGTTGAAGGAAAAGTATTCAAAAATGCTATGTTAGCACGTATTGGATTTGATTTGAGATATGCTTCTGCTTGGTTTGCTCCTGCTTATATGCCTTTAACGGGTCAGTTTTATGTTCAAGAAACGAGTACCGTTGCGGCACATCCTTCACTCGATGCTTTTTTATCTTTCAAGGTTCAGTCATTCCGCTTTTTTGCCAAAATGGAAAACATTTTAGGCGCTTATACAGGCAGTCGTTATTATCAAATCTATAATTATCCAGTACCAGAGGCAACGTTTAGGTTTGGCATCCGTTGGCGGCTTTTGAACTAAAGAACTCATGGTACGCAGTTCTATAAATTTACGCCCTGTTTCTCGCTTTGCTCGAAAAGCGTGCGTTAGATTATTTTTTAAGACCGAAGTTAATTTTGAGACAGCTGCTTATTTCACATTACGACCACCTACTTAGAAACTGTTTTAAAACTAAAAACATACGATTACTCCCTGTTTTTTGCTTCGCAAAGAAAGCGTGCAGAGAGAACATCTATCAGAGCGAAGCTGTTTTTTGAATAAAAATCTTTAATTTTTATTCAAAAAACAGCTTCGCTCTAAAAAAAAAACTTTAAACTACGCTTTTCAAGCAAAGCGAGAAACAGTGAGAAGTAGGTTTTAAAACAGTTTCTTAGGATTTAGAGCCACCATTATAAGATTTAATCGAACGACATTGTGATTTGCCGAAGCGACATTAGCATTTGACGAAGCCTGTTTAGCATTTGGCGGAGCCTGTTTAGCATTTGGCGGAGCCTGTTTAGCATTTGGCGGAGCCTGTTTAGCATTTGGCGAAGCCTGTTTAGCATTTGGCGAAGCCTGTTTAACATTTGGCGAAGCCTGTTTAACATTTGGCGAAGCCTGTTTAATATGGGTGTATAACAAATTCTCAACAAGAGCGATTACTCACTGTTTTTCGCTACGCTCAAAAAGCGTACAAGAATAAATCTATCGGAGTGCGTGTGTTT
>JAYTUR010000078.1:0-2852 GCA_043744475.1 Saprospiraceae bacterium
AGAGCCATAGAAAGCCAGTCTTGACGGTCTTTTAGTGGATAAGTGTTCTGGAAAAGTGCGATTTTATCATTCACTTCCTTGACGATACGGCGGATAATAGGCTCATCACCCTCTTTTATCTTTAAAGGGTAGGGTCTTCCCGCAATGATTACGGTTATGTTATTCGTCGAATCCGACATCGTCACTACTTTACTTTTGCAACCACCCAATACATTCGTCAATATCCGTAATATATTGGTCAATTTCTTTTCTTAAATCTTCTTGTCGCTCCTGCGCCTCTTTATCTTTCGTCTCTTGCGTTGTTAGATTTGATTTGAGATAGCTTATTTCGCTTTCTCTCATCAACAAATCTGTTTGCACACTTCGGTTTTGTTCTGTTAACAACCGATTTTGCTCTGTTAAAACAGCATTTTCCCGTTCTATTTTTTCTAATTTGGCTTGCAACAGCCGAATATTTCTATCAATATTATCGAGGGTATGGGTCAATGCTGCCACGATTATTTTATTTTTAGTCAATGCTTTTTTATCAATCTTTATTGTTAAATAGAAAAACAAAAAACATTATCTTTTTCCTATACTTAAATACTGAGGGGTATATTCTTTTTTAAAAACGGCGTTATTACAAACTTTGTTTCGCCCTTGCGTTTTAATACAAGGGCAAATATAGACTTTTAATCTTTTGCTACGCTAAAAATGGTATTTTTTATCTCAATACTAACTTGTCTTCGAGAGATAATGTGTGTTTTATACCTGTTTTCTATTATTTTAAAAAAAATTGCCAACTGTATAACAATTGGCAATTAAGGAATAAATCGAAATACCTTATTTTTTTCTTTGCAAAACTGTCTTAACAGCTGCGACAACATCTGCCACGCTCAAACCATATTTATCCATCAATTCCATCGGCTTTCCTGATTCACCAAACGAATCATTGACCGCCACAAACTCTTGCGGTGTCGGCATCATTCTACTCAAAAGCTCGGCAACTGCACCACCCAAACCGCCATTACGTTGATGTTCCTCAGCCGTAACGACTGCACCTGTTTTTTTAACCGATGCTAAAATCGCCTTTTCGTCCAATGGTTTTATCGTATGAATATTGATGACTTCGCAGCTAATGCCTTCACTTGCCAATTGTTTTGCCGCTTCAAGGCTGTTCCAAACCAAATGTCCTGTCGCCAAAATAGTCACATCGCTACCCTTCGTCATCGGCAAAGCCTTACCAATCACGAAGGGCATCCCCTCAGTAAAAATAGGCCAAACAGGGCGACCGAAACGCAAATAAACCGGCCCATTATGTTTAGCAACTGCCAAAGTCGCTGCCTTCGTTTGCGCATAATCACAAGGATTGATAACCGTCATACCCGGTAACATACGCATCATGCCGAGGTCTTCAAGGATTTGATGCGTCGCGCCGTCTTCACCTAAGGTCACACCTGCGTGAGAAGCACATATTTTCACATTTTTATGCGAATAAGCAACAGATTGACGTATTTGATCATATACACGACCCGTCGAAAAGTTAGCGAAAGTTGTCGTAAACGGTATTTTTCCAGCAATTGCCAAACCTGCTGCAATGCCAATCATGTTCGCTTCAGCGATACCGACTTGAACGAATTGTTTAGGCAACTCCTTGATAAGTCCATCAAGTTTCATGGATCCCGCAAGGTCAGCTGTCAGGGCAATGATGTTTGGATTTTCTCTTGCGGCTTCCAAAATGCCGTCGCCGAAGCCACTACGTGTATCTTTTTTACCAGTGACTTTGATGTGGTCGAATGTTGTCATATTTTTTAATTTGAACGATTTATGTCTGATAATTTAATCTTTTCCTTTTATGCTTTGGTCAGCGGGCGCAAAAATGCTTGAAATTTGTTAATTTTTGGCAATTATAACGATTTTTATTTAAAACGTCGTAAAGTTAGTTTAAAAAACAAACAAACTAATACGCATGAATAAAAAAACTTTACGCCTATTTTAGACTGTAACTATTCGCTCTAAAACTATATTTGTCGCTTAGAAACGTTTTTATCTTAACACCTTGTCACCGTCAACAAAGTTTTAAACTGCGACGACAGTGATTCGAAATATCAAAAATGAATCGCAACCTAAAATTTGGCGGTATCGCCATCGCTCTCCTTGTCATTGCTTTTTGTGGCTATACGATGTCGCAACGCCTACTTTGGGGGTGGTGGACATTGCCTCTTTTATTGGCTGTTTGGGTATTAATGGTCTTTGTTTTTGAAAAAAAATATAATAAAAGATGGCTTTTACTTTCGACATTAAGCGGTACCCTCTTGACATTGGGCTTTCCTATTTCGCCCTTGACTGCCTTGATGTTTGTTGGTTTTGTACCACTTTTGATGATTCAAAAGGAAATTTCGGAGCAAAATGCCGTCATTGCGAGGGACGAAGCAAACGGTAGTAAAAAGGAGCAAGGCATCATCAAATACGCCTTCAACGCCTTCATCATTTGGAACATCGGCTCAACTTTCTGGGTTGCCAATGCGGGTTTGGTAGCGGGTATGTTGGCAAATTACCTCAATGCCTTGTTTATGGCGTGGGCATTTTGGGCGTTCCACAAAACGACGAATATACTGAGGGGGGGTAAAACTTTGCCGCCTGTTTTGCACGCCGTCATTTTCATTGCTTATTGGCTCGGGTGGGAGTTCTTGCATCTCAATTGGGAATTGTCATGGCCTTGGTTAACGCTTGGTAACGCCTTTGCTCAAAAGCCAGAATGGGTGCAATGGTATGAATACACAGGCGTTTTTGGCGGTTCTTTGTGGATTTTGGTCTTGAATATGCTTATTTTTAAGATTGCTTCAAAAGCCATTTATGAAAAACAACGGGCG
>JAYTUR010000079.1:0-2845 GCA_043744475.1 Saprospiraceae bacterium
GCCTTGTGTCCAAACTTGACGCGGCTTATCGGGTTCACTTTCGTCAGGATTGATGAAAAATAAACCTTTATCGCTTGTGATAGCTGCTGAACCACCTACTGGACCTTCATTCGGTTTCGCTGTATATTCGATATACAAAGTGAATTTGTCGTTGCGGGTGAAAGTTTTGCCCAAATCAATGGTCACTTGCTCGCCATCGTAAGTATATTTTAAAGGTGCGGAAGCATTTTCAAAGGAAATTTTTTGAAAATCGAAGTTTTTAGCGTCCAAAGTCATCGTATTTTGTGGATAAAAATACGGCTTTGTAGTAATCCACGCCTTTCCGAGTAGGTGTTGCTTTGCAAAATCAAAGCGGACATCGAGTTTTGTATGGACAATATCGTTAGTCAACGTTGTTGTCGCACGATAAACGGGTAAAGTGTCAGGAATGGCTTTTGGTTTCATTTCACCATCTGCCATATCATCTGTTGTGGAATCAACCTCAACTTTAATATCGTCCGCTTTGACGACATCTCTTGGCGTTATTACTGAGGGGGTCTCTTTTGCAACGCCTGTGGTCTTCATTGTGCCTTTTGAGGCAGTACAAGCGGCAATAAATAGGAGCACTGAGCAGAGTGCTATCCATTGTTTTTTCATTATAAAAACGTTTTTATGAAGTATAATTATGAATTATTCAGTATCATACATGAAGCATGTATGACGTCAGATGCAGCATAAATCAAGTATCATAAAGCATCGTTAATCATTCATGCTTTAAAAATTATGACAGATGATTGATACGGCACATTAGTGTTTTGGAACAATTGTATCAGGTGTGCTAACGGCTTCCATCGGTTGCAAACCACCTTTTTGTGTTAGCATTTTTTTCTTGTATGGTTGAACTATTGGTGCTGGCATATCGGAATCACTCGCTGCCGTCTTCTGGGGTTTTGCAAGTGTTTGAGATACTTGAGGTGCGGCAGTTGTCGCTACACTGCTTTTAGATGTATCACAAGCGACAGTGATGAGCATAGCCAATAGGCTGAATGTTAAAAGTATTTTTTTCATGATAGGAATGACTATTTTTATGTTAAAACGATGCGTGAACTGGTATTTTAGTCGTCTTATTGAACGAATAACAATACTGAAACTCTGCAAATGTAAAGCGATAAATTGAACGAAAGGCTATTTTTTGCGTTTAATAACGACAGATTTGCCCTACTCAGTATAAATATTTGTCAGCAGCGATGTCATTTTAAGAGACAATTAACAAGAAACTACCCAATATTTCATCGAAATATGACATTTTCTGAAAGTCTTTTAAATCGAATAAACTAACTTTACGCCCCAAAATAGAATTTTATCAACTATCCGTTATCCATTATCAATTGTCCATTATACATTATAAAGAAATCAATTAATTTCAACATAAAAAATCATCTCGAATGAAACGCGACTCGCTCGTTCCGCAACTGATTCAACGTGAACTCGAACGCCAACGCAAAGGCATCGAACTTATCGCTTCCGAAAACTTTACCAGTCAAGCCGTTATTGATGCCATGGGCAGCTGTTTGACAAATAAATACGCCGAAGGCTACCCGGGCAAACGCTATTACGGCGGTTGCGATGTGGTTGACGAAATCGAACAATTAGCCATTGACCGTTTGAAAGAATTGTTTGGCGCAGAATATGCCAACGTGCAACCACATTCGGGTGCGCAAGCAAATGCAGCCGTATTTCTCGCATGTTTGAAGCCTGGCGATACTGTTTTGGGCTTTAATTTATCGCATGGTGGTCACTTATCGCATGGTTCGCCTGTCAATTTTTCAGGCAAACATTTCCGTCCAACCTTTTATAACGTTGAAGAAGCAACGGGTTTGGTTGATATGGACAAAGTGGAAGTCATTGCCTTAGCAGAAAAGCCAAAACTCATCGTTTGCGGCGCATCTGCTTATGCGCGTGATTGGGATTACGCGCGTTTCCGCGACATTGCAGACAAAGTGGGTGCTTTATTATTAGCAGATATTGCGCACCCTGCGGGCTTGATTGCAGCAGGTTTGCTCAATTCGCCGATGGCACATTGCCATATCGTAACGTCCACAACCCACAAAACACTGAGGGGGCCTCGTGGTGGCATCATTATGATGGGTAAAAATTTTGACAATCCATTTGGTCGCAAAACGCAGAAAGGCAATACCATAAAAATGTCGTCTATCCTCGATTCAGGCGTTTTCCCCGGTATGCAAGGCGGTCCATTGGAACACGTTATTGCAGCAAAAGCCGTTGCCTTCCATGAATGTTTACAACCTGAATTTAAACTTTATGGTCAAAATGTTATAAAAAATGCTCAAGCTATGGCGAATGCTTTTGTGGCAAAAGGCTATGATATTATTAGTGGTGGTACAGATAACCACTTGATGCTCATTGATTTGCGTAATAAAAATGTAACGGGCAAGCAAGTTCAAGAAACGCTTGAAGCGGCTGATATTACAATCAATAAAAACGCAGTACCTTTCGATACACAATCGCCAATGATTACATCAGGTATTCGCATCGGTACACCAGCCATCACAACACGTGGTTTCCGCGAAGTAGATTGCATTCAAGTTGTTGAATGGATTAACCAAATCGTCGAAAATATTGAAAATGAAGCAGTTGTGGCGCATGTCCGCGATGAAGTCAATGCCTTCATGGAACGTTTTCCGCTTTATGAGGAAGTAAGTATGGCTTAAAAATATAGAAAAATGACTGATAAATGATGAATTTTACTGAGGGGGGGTAAAATTCATCATTTATCAGTCATTTTTCTATATTTTTAAGCCATACTTACTTCCTCATAAAGCGGAAAACGTTCCATGAAGGCATT
>JAYTUR010000080.1:0-2839 GCA_043744475.1 Saprospiraceae bacterium
GGTTTGCCGTCACGGCTGAAAAATCAAAACATGGCGAAATAAGGTAATTGAACTCATTATTACGATAAGTTGAATCTTTCCATGTTGTCCAAGCATTCACGCCCGAAAATGCGCCCTTGATTACAGGTCCATTTGGTGTACCAAACTCCCATGTGGCATTACCCAAACTATCTTGAACAGACCAAGTATCCTTACCTTGCTCAAAATTTTGGATATATGGTAAGGTCGAGACATTGCGAGGTCGTGTAAAAACTAAAGTAGTCGTATCGTTCGATTTGTATTTATCACCCGAAAGCTCTGTCCACACTTTAACAGTGTATTCGCCCGGTGTTGAGAAGTTAAACGGCGTTTTAAGCGTAAGAGTAGCTGAACTATCTTTTGAAAGGACACCAGTATATAAACCATCAGCAGGGAAAGGAATATTTAATAATTGGCCATTGACACTGGCTTTGAATGGAATCAATTGCGCGGGTGCGCCACCAATATTGGTCAATAAAAACTTGATTGAGTCAATATTCAAATCGCACCGTCCAAAGGGTGACAATATCTTCGTCACGCCCACGTCAGTAGCTGTATCCGTGAGAAATTCAAGCGGACCAACGACGGAACTTGAATCACCGCCAAAACAGACCGTTTGCAAGAAGACATGATATTTTTTCAACTCCACTAAATTGCTTAAAATGGCAAATGTATCGGTTGTCCGAAGGCGATTGCGTCCACTTCCATAAGCAAACCCAGCCGTATCCCATTCAACAATATAGGTTTGTTGAAATCCATTAGCTGGTCGCCAATTGACCGTTGCGGTAAAAGTCCGAACAGATGCAATAACGGGCGTTACGGGGATGCCGCAATTTTTGCATTTGACTTTACCTCTAAATACAACGCCCTCAAGGGGGTCAGTACCGTCCGTTCCATCATCACCAAAAACCGTTTCATCGGCATTATTAAAAAGCGTGTACTTAATTTCATCTTGATATATGCCCTGCGCTTCGTAACGAACAATGATGGTATCACTCGTTTTAACTCGAATATTAAACCATCTAACAGAGTCTGCTCGATTAAAGGCGATGCCTTGATGTGTATATGCCTGTTCAGGATTGTTTCCGAAACGGATATAAACAAAGGAGCCATCCCAACCGTCACCATAAGTATCATAAACACGAAGGCGATAAGTGCAACTATCTTGGGCAGCAACTTGTACGGACATAAGCAGCAACATAGCTGCTGCAAAAAGTCCTTTCATAAATAGCGTATTTGTCAATTTCATAGACATATTTTTAAATGTTCTAAAAACAAAGTTTGTATAGGCAGATTAACGGAGAAGAATAATCGTGTATGAGTATTGAAATTTGATATTCTTCTTTTAGTTTATATTTTGCCCTGGTTTTTGCAATTTTACTGAGGGGGTATCCTGTTAATTTTAAGGGCAATGTACCTTACATAAAAAACAAAGGTTAAAAATAGAGATTTTTTTTATTTGTCGGTTACAAATGAATTGGGAAAATAATTGATAGCCTAAAATTATATCATTTTAAACTTTATTTAGGGCATATTGTTACAAGTTTTAAGGGATTGGGTATTTCAATAACGGCATAGTACAGGCCCTTTCATTCCTTCTTAACTTTTTTACTTTGCGTTGATAATGCAAATGACATGAAACAAAAACACAAATTTTTTATTTAAGGCAATAAGTTAAATGTAAGTGGTATAATTTTGAATGTTCAAATATTGCTCATCAATATTTAAAAGTTCAGAATGTATCGTTTGTTAAGTAGTAGCGCATAGTAAATCGTTGTGAGCATTGAGACATATAATAGATTCGTTTTTAATAACCTAAGGATGGTTTAAATACTCTATACCTACTTTTCTCTACTTAAAAATCATTTCCGAACTCCTTACTAAAACGATAAAATTTGTCAATTTTCAACAACTTTTGTCAAAAAAAATCTTCAAAGTGGCGGTCTATTCGATTAAAGATTTAGAAAAATTAACAGGTATTAAAGCACATACCATACGGATATGGGAGCAGCGTTATAACCTTATTGAACCGAAACGGACAAAAACGAACATCCGTTACTACTGCGAGGCTGACCTTAAGCACCTTATCAATATTGCCTTGCTCAATCGGCATGGACATAAGATTTCAAAAATAGCCGACTTATCCCCTAACGAAATTATTGAACAGGCCTCGGCTATTTCTGATTGTGATTTAGTTGAATATGATACGCAACTTGATTCACTGACTATTGCCATGATTGAGCTAGATGAATACAAATTCGACCATATTTTGACGACTAATATTGAAAAAATTGGTTTTGAATATACCATGCTGAAAGTCATTTATCCCTTCCTCGAACGGCTCAGTATATTGTGGCTAACAGGCTCAGTTAATGCTGTACAAGAGCATTTTATGAGTAATTTGTTACGGCAAAAAGCCATTTCGGCTATTGACAAAGAACTGTTAGTCTCGCCACGTGAGAAAGATGCCAAAAGGTTTATGATTTACTTACCCGAAGGCGAACGACAAGAGTTGAGTTTGCTATTCATGTATTTTTTACTCAAAACGCGCCGTCATCAGGTGATTTACTTGGGCTGCGAAGTGAGTTGTGAAGACCTTTATGATGCTTATACCATTCGCAAACCCGATTATATTTTTACACTTATCAATGAGCCTTTTCTTAAAACGCCTATTCAACAATATGTAAACAAACTTTCTGAACAATTTTCAGATTGTCAGATACTCCTTTCAGGCTATCAAGTCACTTCCAAAAACCTCCACTTACCGTCCAATATTAGTGCTTGCCAAAGTTTAGATGAAACAATTCAATTTATTGACGAT
>JAYTUR010000081.1:0-11125 GCA_043744475.1 Saprospiraceae bacterium
GTTTGAAACAACTTTTTATCAATAGTGAACGGGGTTTGTCACTTTCAAACAGCCTAAACGAGACCATTATAGTTGACTTGAAAGAATTGGAAAAGCTCAATGGATTTGAAGGGATTTTAAAACTCTTATCTATTTTACAAAAACTATCGCAATCAAATGATTATCAATACATTGCAAGCATTGGCTATGAAAATACGCATAAAATATCGGAAACGGAAAGGATGCGATTGGTGCATGAATATGTGTTAAAACATTATAAAGAAAAAATCAGTTTGTCCGCCGTAGCCGCTCTGGCTAATATGACAGAAGCGGCTTTTTGTCGCTATTTTAAAAATCGTACAAATAAGACTTTTTCAGAATTTGTAAGCGAAATCCGTATTGGCCATGCCTGTAAATTGTTATTAACTGATAAGGTATCAATTGCTCAAGTTTGCTACGAAAGTGGTTTTAACACCGTGTCTAATTTTAATAGCCAATTTAAAGCTCTCAAAGGAAAAAGCCCTAAGCAATTTCAAAAAATGTATATTGATTAGGACTTTCTAATGACTTTACTCCCCTCAGTATTTTTCACTATTTTATGTATTTCCCTTCATAATTGACCCAATATGCACCTAAAAAGGCATCGAGCGTTATGGCATTAAGGACTCAAAAAGAAGGTAGGTTAGGATTTTTTTCATTTTGTTATTTTAGCGACTGAAAGTAGGCAAAACATTTGCAGTATAGAAAATAATAGGATAGTTAGTTGTTGTTTACACATTAACAATAGTTTAACAAAGTTTAGTCGTTACGTTTTAAGCAAGTAAGTGTCTCTATAATGTAAGCAATTTAGAAGGTGTGAAAAAAACTTTGTTGAAAGCAACAAATAAAAAATTAAATCGTTGGAAATCAATAGATTAAAAACTAAAAACCTTTTTAAGGTCAGACATTATACTTCTTACATTATTTGTTTTTATTTTTGGAAAACACACAATTTTACCTGTAAATTGCTGACTTTTAAAAAGCTGTATTTAAAACATATATGAAAATTAAATAATTAAAATATGAAAACCTTAATTGTAATCTTTGCCCTTTTGATGCCTGTTGCCATGGAGCAACCGAATATGGCAAGTGTCACTAAAGCTTTGAGTGAAGGCGATGCTGCCACTTTGAGCAACTACCTTGATAATACTGTTGAGTTGACCATTTTGGCTTCTCAAAATGTGTATAATAAAACGCAAGCAACGGCGGTTTTGAGCGACTTTTTTGCTAAAAACAAGCCGCGTTCATTCAATGCGGTGCATCAAGGGTCATCAAAAGGTTCTTCTTCGCACTATACAATCGGTGATTTGGCTTCTGCTACGGGTAGTTATCGTGTTTATCTTTATTATAAATCAAATGGCGATAAACCGATTATTCAAGAGATTCGAATTGAGAAATAACTATTTTAGGATTGATTTTTTATCAAATTAATCGAAAAGTATAAAAAATACTGAGGGGGTCTAAAATCAACTGATTTTAGACCCCTCAGTATTTTGGGGCAACCAATGGTCGAAATAGAGTATTATTGGACGAATATTGAAGAATAGGCCTTTGCAATATTTTTCTATCTGAAAAACTTGTTAGTTTTGCGGCATGAAAAATATTCAAACCACACTGAAATGGGTATCATTTGCCCTCCTTTTTACTTTATTCAACACGGCTTGTAACGACGAACTGAACCTCATTGAAACAGGCAAAGAAACGCCGATTGTCTATGCCTTTTTGTCGCTCAACGATACAGCTACATATATACGTGTCGAACACGCTTTTGTAGATGCGAAAAAACCTGCGGCAGATCTTGCCAAAATTGCTGATTCGCTTTATTATTCAAACATAACAGTGACTTTGGTGCGTGTGTCAAACAATGAGCGATTTGTTTTGACGCGTGTTGAAGGGAATACTGAGGGTTATCGCCGCGATGCAGGTGTGTTTGCGACAGCACCTAATTATCTCTATAAAATAAAAAATGCCAACCTTGCAATGCAAGCAGATGAGCAATGGCGCATTTTGATTCAACGAAATGGTGATACGAAAATATTGGCGCAAGCGACGACTAAGGTGATTGGCAATTACAATATTTTTGCACCACAAGCTGGTGCGTCACTGTTTTTGACGTATGACAACTCATTTAATGTCCGTATCGAAACCACGGAATTGACCGCCAAATTTTATGATGTAGAAGTCATTATGAACTACGATGAAGTCATTGGTTCGGTGCGGACGGCTAAAAAAGCAGAGTGGCTGTTGGCAAGTGGTTCGCCGCGTCGTGCAACAGATATTCAGACTACTTTTTCTCGAAATGCTAAGGATTTTTATGCTTCTTTGGTCAATAATATACCTATAAATGCCAATGCAACCCGTTATTTTAAAGATTTTGATGTTGAAGTGACGGCAGGTGGACAGGAGTTGATTGATTTTGTGAATGTGGGTATTGCCAATATTGGGATTACGGGTTCGCAATCTATTCCGACTTATACGAATGTGGAAAATGGTTTAGGACTTTTTACCTCACGCAATAAAACGACGATAAAAGGTATGAAACTCAATGACCAATCTACGGATTTGTTGAAAACGGGGGAGTTGACTAAGAATTTGAATTTTCGGTAAGGATTACCCCCCTCAGTATAAAAAGCAAAAACCCACTTGACAAATGCTGTCGAGTGGGTTTTTATATAAAAATCAAGCAATATTACTCCTGCCCTAACGACGTTTTAACTTCATTGAATTTACTCAATCCACATTGCAAAAAGGCTTTGTAAGTGTCAACCTCAGGCGTATAAGCCGTTGGCGCATTCAAGACTTTCAAATCGGGCGAAACCAATACATAAAACGGTTGTGAGTTTTTATTGAAAAAAGTGGCTTCCAAATCCGTCCACATCTCCCCCTCAGTATCTTTTAGTTTTTGATCAAATTTTGAAATATAAGGCGAGTATGGTGATTTTAATTCATTTTTATCATCGGTATAAAGAGAAATCAAGACGTATTTGTCACGAATAAGTTCCATCACACCCGGTTTGTTCCAGACGTTTTCCTCCATTTTACGGCAGTTAGCGCAGTTCCAACCTGTAAAATCAAGCAAAATGGGCTTGTTTTGTCTTTTTGCTTCTGCCAAACCTTCATTGAGGTCATGGAAACAAGGCAAATTTAAAGGGCATTTTTGGGGATAAATATAGCTGTAACCTGCGGGTGGTAAAATGCCACTGCCCATCTCAGGGGTTTTGAAGGTTTCTGTTGTGGCGTTGTAGCGGAAGCCTAAGCCTAAGTAAGCGGCTATCGCTAACGAGGCGACGACAATCGCTCCGCGTGGAATGGAAAACTTCTTTTTTCCACCATTTTTAAACTTTAAAATACCTGCATGATATAAGGCTAAACCTAAGGCGCACAGTATCCAAATGGCTAAAAAGGCTTCATAAGGTAAATATTTCCAACCTTTGATGAGGTCAGCGTTGGACAAAAACTTGAATGCTAAGGCGACTTCGATGAAACCCAAAGTCACTTTAACATCGTCCATCCAACTGCCTGATTTTGGCAATGATTGCAACCATGCTGGGAACAAAGCAAACAAGCCAAAAGGCAAAGCCAGTGCTGTTGCGAAACCCAACATGCCGATAGCTGGACCCGCCGAAAAGCCTGTTGAAGTCGCTGTTTGAACCAATAAAGTGCCGATAATCGGTCCTGTGCAGCTAAATGAAACGAGGGCGAGGGTGAATGCCATGAAGAAAATACCAACAACGCCACCTTTATTTGAAGCACTGTCCGCTTTATTTGTCCAACTTGAAGGCAGTGTAATTTCAAAATAACCAAAGAAAGAAACCGCAAAAACAAGGAAAAGGACGCCAAAACCGATATTTACCCATGGATTTGTGGACAAACGGTTCAGCGCATCAGAGCCGAAAACGCTGGTAATCAATAAGCCCATTGAGACATACAAAACGATGATGCTGGCGGAATATAATAAAGCGTTGCGGATACCCGTTGCGCGGTCTTTTGAGCCTTTTGTGAAAAAACTAACTGTCAAAGGAATCATCGGAAAGACGCAAGGAGTCAACAAGGCGAGCAAACCACCGCCAAAACCTAAAGCAAAAATCCACCATAAACTTGTTTGCGTTTCGTCAGTTTTGACCCCAATCGTTGTGCAATCATTCGTTTCGTTTGTTTTATCGAAACTGAAAAGGCTGGGTTCTGTTAGAATATTGCCCTGTTTGGTCGTATCTGTTTGATTTATTGCCAATACCTCAACTTGTTCATTCCCAATGCTTTGTGCGACATTGAAAGTGTATTTAATTTCTGTTGGTGGCAAACACATTTCATTATTACAGGCTTGAAATTCAAGCACGCCATTGATGGGTTTTGTGCTGTCTTTGACCTTAATACGTTGGGTAAACGTCGCTGTTTCAGAGAAGTCAATGACTGTCATATTGTTGAAAACAGGTTCTTTGTGTTGACGACGTTTGGGGCTTTCTTCTTTTACTTTACCAATTAATTCAATATTATCGTTTTTATCGAATGTAAAACTTGTCGGTACTGGACCGTCACCTTTCATAAATGGGGAGTAAATGTGCCAGTCTTTGTCCAATGTTGCCTTGAAAATGAGGTCATACTCAGTATCAGTGTTTTTTTTTGATTCAAAAGTCCATTTTACGGGTTTTTGAACGCCATTTGTGGGCAGTAAAGAAGCTGTTTTTGTACCTGTTTTAGTCGGTTCTGTTGCTGGAATGGCTGATGGTGTGCTTTGTGTGGGGTTTGATACTGAGGGGGTAGGTGCAGCAACACCGCCCCCCGCTGCGTTTGCAGACATAATGATACGATATGAAAAATCCTGTTGGTTGGGCGGCAAACATTTTTCATCGTCGCAGGTTTGCCATTCGACTGAACCTTTGATGTCGGTTGAGCCATTAATTTTAACACGTTGTATGAGTTTCACTTCGTCTGAAAACTTAGTGATATTCATCTCAAATATTTTATCGAAGCCTGATTTTTTATGGTCACTGACTTCTGCCGCCTTGCCAATGAGTTGATACTGAGGGGTCGGTTTGAAGGTCAAAGCGGTGGGAACGGGTCCATCACCCGTAAGGAATTGCGAATAGATGAACCAACCTCTATCCAATTTGGCTGTGGCGATGAGGTCGTATTCAGAGTCGCTGATTTTTTTGGATTCAAACGACCATTTTACGGGTGTAAGAATTTGGGCATGATTCAGCCCTATAAATAATAAGAGTGCAAAGATAGTATTGAGAAACTTTTTCATCTTTAGATATGGTCTGATAACATGGATATGTTAGGAAATGGGTTTTAGAAAAAGCAAAATTACATTTAGAAAACAGAAATACAAAAGGCAGTTAGTCGAATATCCGACTAACTGCCTTTTGAACGCCCTGAAAAGGGAAATGTTTTATTATTTACTGAGTGGTACATCAAATTTCACCTTTTCAGGCGGCATACACATTTGACCATTACAAGTCATAAATTCTAAGTTGCCACGCACAGAAGCGGTATTGCCAACGACTTTTACTTTTTGTACAAATTGGGTTTTACCTTCCAATTTGATGACCGTCATACCAAAATTGGCATCGAAGGCTTCTTTTTTCTGACCAATTTCCAAAGGTTTACCGTCAAGGATGATGTTTGGATTCTGGTCAAAATCAATTTTAGTTGGAACAGGCCCTTTTTTAGGCATTTCTTGGGAGTACACATACCAGCCTTCGTCGATATTGGCTGTTAAGGTGATTTGAAATTCTGTGTTTGACATTTTAGTGGCAGTAAAAGACCAATTTACGGGTTCTGCCATTTGCGCCTGTGCAGAGAAAAATAAAAGTAAAGTGATGACTGCTGTAGAAATTGTTTTCAATACCATATTTATTTATTTCTTGATTGTGTCCTTCCGTTCTACAAACAATAGTTCGGAAATAGAATTCTATGAACTTATATAAATAAAGTCTTATTATTTTAATAAACCGCTTATTTACAGCCTAAAAAAGCAAACGAAAGTCATAAAGAGACGGTGATTGTTTCTTTAGAATAAAATAAGGGAATTATAAAAATATTAAAATTAAATTTTGAAAGATTAGGTGAGATTATAGGACAATATAGAACTGGTACTTTTTACATCGCTTGATTTATTGTTGGTGTAAAGGTCTAAAATTCTTTTTAAAACTACGCTATTGAGGCAAATTTAATTTTTTAAGAAAAAAAGATAAAAAAAAACACCTTTTTGGGAAAAGTCAATCATCTGGTTATCGGTCTTTCCATCTTTTTACCTCAAGATAAATTGTTTGTGAAGGCTTAGAAAAAGCAATTTTTGTTTCGTCGAAGGTGGGTCTTCTCCACTTGATATTGACATTGTTCGACAAGGCATAAGGCTCAACTGGAATGCCCATGTAGTTTTTGTCGAGAGAGTGACTGTCATTGATATCATGGTAACAAGAGACTGCATAATAACCGTGAGGCATGTTAAAGTCAAAACGAAGCGATTTATTATTGCCAACGGGTTTATTTTGTGTGAAAACATAGCTACTTTTTTCTAAAAACCCATTAGGCGAATTGTAAATAGCAATACGTATAGAGCCTTCAGGCGTGTCTATACCGCTGACATAGACAGTTAAAACACCATTGTCTCTGTTGGGAAGTGTAAAGCCAAGGGAAAAAAAAGGAATAAAGATGAAAAGTAGTTTTTTGATAAAAGTGCTTGTCATGGCTAAATGTTGTTTTTGAACGATTTTATTAGGTTTATTGTCGTGAGAGGTTTTGTATCAAACGTAATGATGCGGCTATCATTTTACAATTTTGAAAAACTTTTCATAAATGACATTTGAAATGGCTATTGCCACTATAAAATAAAAAAGCGAAAGACGTGTTAACCTTGCGTTTGTAACATTGTCCTTCGCTTTTTACTGAGGGGAGGCTTTATTTAGTTTTAAAGTAGATTACATACTCTAAAGCTCGGTTTCGTCATTGAGCTCTCGTTCTATTTCTTCCATTAAGACGAATTCTTTGCTTTCCTCAATAGTCGGTATAATAGTTAAAAAACCGTCTAATTTGGCTATTTCGATGAGTTTTTTGACATAAGCGTTGTGCAAATTTGTCAAAATGAAGCTGCCTTCAGTGTCATTCCAAAGTTGGTGTCCCAATAGTAAAGCGCTCAATCCTGATGAGTCAACATATTTAACATCGTTCATGTCCATAATAATATTGGGAATGCCTTCATCGCGAATAAAACTGAATTGCGCTTTGAGGGAAGGGGCAAGTAAAGAGTTTAGATTTTCGTCATGCAGCGAAAAAATGGCATATTTCTCTTGTTTATCTACGGAATATTTCATTTCAAAAATATGATTATAGGTGAATCGGAATAAAGTAATTAATTTACAAGAAGCAAATTTAGTCAAAGGGATTAGAAACCGATATGTTTTTTAACAAAATTTAAGTATATGTTGAATTTCACTGCTTTTCATCTTGATTTCAAAGATAAAAGTGCTAAATTTGTTTCTAAAGGCGTGAAGCGATTTACTTTCCTGTCATTAGTTTTTAATTAAATTTATTTTCCGACGTTTTAAAACCAATTTTGTCTGATTTTTAATAATCCAGCATGACATTCTTTCCGAAATGTTAAAGTCTGTATCAAGTGGCATCATTTTTTCAGTTGTATTTTGGTTAATTGTTTTTTTTCATACTTTCGCAGCATGTAAGTGTAAAAATAACAATTTCACGAAATATTACCCCCCTCAGTATTTTTTAGTTAATAGATTGCACCTGAGAAAACAAAACCTTGATGACCTTGTTTTAAATGATATTTACAACACATCACACGAAATAAAGATGAATAATAAAAAATTTTCGCCCCGTGTAAAACAGATTCTCGCCAATAGCCGCAATGAGGCTGTTCGCTTAGGTCACGATTATATCGGCGCAGAGCACCTACTCTTAGGTTTAGTCATGGACAGAGAAAGTTTGCCTGTTCGTGTTTTAAGTTCCTTAGAAGTTAATGTAGAAGACCTGCGGTATGCTATCGAGCAAAATATTCAACGTTACAGCGGTCCCAGTTCTCACTTGAATGTTGGTAATATCAACTTGAACAGTCAAGCTGAAAAAATCTTGAAATTTACAGTTCTGGAGGCCCGCGACTCTAAAAATGATGAAGCCCAACCGGAACATTTAATGATGTCTATTTTGAAACAAAAAGAGAACATGGCTTCGCGCATTCTCAATCAATTTGATGTGGACTACGAGTCATTTCGTCAGGAGCAGGAATATGTCAGAGCTGAACACGATTACGGTGCGCCTGAAGTTTTCAGTCAAGCCGCAGGAAGTGGTGACAGCGAAGACCAATTCGAAGATGAAGACACGCGCTCATTCCGCAAAGGCAATACGAAAAGTCGTACGCCCGTCCTTGATAATTTTGGACGCGACGTAACGAAATTGGCTGAAGAAGGTCGCCTTGACCCAATCATTGGTCGTGAAGTCGAAATTGAGCGTGTTTCTCAAATTTTAAGCCGTCGTAAAAAGAATAATCCAATTCTCATTGGTGAGCCAGGCGTTGGTAAAACAGCCATCGTTGAAGGTTTGGCTCTGCGGATTATTCAGAAAAAAGTCAGCCGCACTTTGTTCAACAAACGTGTCGTTATGCTTGATTTGGCTGCTTTGGTCGCAGGTACAAAGTATCGCGGTCAATTCGAAGAGCGCATGAAAGCCATCATGAACGAGTTGGAAAAAAGCCGCGACGTCATTTTGTTTATTGATGAGATTCACACAATGGTTGGCGCGGGTGGTGCAACGGGTTCGCTCGATGCGTCCAATATTTTCAAACCCGCTTTGGCTCGTGGCGAACTCCAATGTATTGGCGCATCTACCTTAGATGAATACCGTCAATATATTGAGAAAGATGGTGCATTAGACCGTCGTTTCCAAAAAGTGACGATTGACCCACCTTCTGTTGAAGATACTATCAACATTCTCAACAATATTCGTTCAAAATACGAGGACTTTCACAATGTCACTTATGACCTCGATGCCATAAAAGCTTGTGTGACGCTTTCTGAACGGTATGTGACTGACCGCTTTTTGCCTGACAAAGCAATTGACGTGTTAGACGAAGTTGGCGCGCGTGTACATTTAAAAAACATTCACGTACCTAAGCATATTGAACAACTTGAGAAACGCATTGAGGCACTCAAAGAAGAGAAAAATCAAGCGGTTAAAAATCAACAATACGAACGTGCTGCGGATTTGCGGGATTTAGAAACCAAACTTAGCCGTCAGCTTGAACAGGAAAAACAACAGTGGGAAGACGAATCGAAGTCCATGCACTATCCTGTTACGGAAGATGATATTGCCGAAGTTGTGTCTATGATGACGGGTATTCCAGTCCGTAAAGTGAGCGAAGGCGAAAGCAAGAAACTCGCTAATATGGGCAACGATATGAAAAAAATGGTTATTGGTCAAGACGAAGCGATTGGTAAAATTGCCAAAGCCATTCAGCGTAACCGTGTCGGCTTGAAAGACCCATTGAAGCCAGTTGGTACGTTCATTTTCTTAGGACCGACGGGTGTTGGTAAAACGGAATTGGCAAAAGCCCTTGCACGTTATATGTTCGACACGCAAGACGCTTTGATTAGGATTGATATGTCTGAATACATGGAAAAATTCAGTGTTTCAAGACTTGTCGGTGCACCTCCGGGCTATGTCGGCTATGAAGAAGGTGGTCAATTGACTGAAAAAGTACGTCGTAAGCCTTATTCTGTCGTATTGTTGGATGAAATTGAAAAAGCGCATCCTGATGTGTACAATATTTTGTTACAAGTTTTAGATGATGGACAACTAACCGATGGTTTGGGTCGCAAAGTGGATTTTAAAAACACTTTGATTATTATGACTTCTAACATCGGCGCACGTCAGCTCAAAGACTTTGGTCAAGGTGTTGGTTTTGCCACAAAAGCGCGTCAAGAAGCGTCAGACGACAATTCAAAAACGGTTATTCACAGTGCTTTGAAAAAGACTTTTTCACCTGAATTTTTGAATCGTATTGATGATGTCATAGTGTTCAATTCATTGGGTAAAGATGAAATTTTCCAAATCATTCACTTGACCTTAGCGAATGTCATGAAACGCCTTTCAAATATGGGCTTTACAATGACATTAACAGATGAAGCCAAAGAGTTTTTAGCTGAAAAAGGCTATGACCCACAATTTGGCGCAAGACCGTTGCACCGCGCCGTTCAAAAATACATCGAAGATCCACTCGCAGAGTACATCCTCAACGAATCACCTGCCGAAGGCAGCCAGTTCGAAGCGGTGATGAATGAAGCGAAAGACGGTTTGGTGATTGCTTTGAAAGTTGAAGAAACGGTGAAAGAACAAGAATAGTATCACGGAATTTATTCCTTAAATAATGATAAAAAACGAGGTTGTCTCTTAAGTGAGGCAGCCTTTTTTTTTGTTATGTATTCATTACAGTTAACGTGTTTAGAACATCTTCTTTACCTACTTATGGTGAGCAAAAATACGATTTCCGCTTTGTTGATTCTGTTAACTCGATACAAGAAAATATCAAACTCCAAAGTCTTTTTGAGCAACAAGATTGTTTCTATAGGTATAATAACACCTACATTTTGGGCTTTACGTAGGTAGTGACAGCAAAAAACATTAATTCAGATGTTTTTGTGTAGGAAAAGGTTTTCAAATAGATTCTATGCTTTTGTTGTAAAATACAAGCATTTATGGTCAGAAGTGATTGTTTATGACTCAGAAGGATATCCAATCTTTAAATACGGGTTCGTATCCAGATTGAGTGATAATATGACTCATTTCAACGACGCTCCTGTCATCGCTTATTTCAAATTGCTCCAATGATTCGGGTTCTACAACATAGCCTCCAGGGTTTGTTTTAGAACCTGCACTCATTGTGGTCACACCGAGAGGAATGACATTGTTTCTAAAAAATTCGGATTCGCGTGTAGAAATAGAAAGTTCAACGTCACGATTGAAAAGGCGATAAGCCGTTAACAGCTGAATCGTATTCTTATCTGTTGTAATCACATTCGGTTCAATAATGCCTTCTGCAGGTCGCATACGCGGGAAAGAGACTGAATATTTTGTTTCCCAATATTTTTTTTGT
>JAYTUR010000082.1:0-2838 GCA_043744475.1 Saprospiraceae bacterium
TTTCGCCAACAATCGGTTTGTTGACTGGAATATGAAATCCTGAAAACGTTTCTACGATTTTACTGACTGAATAAAGTGATTTTTCAACTACTGCCGTCTTAAATTCGGGCATACAGTCATTGATAACTGCAATCGCACTCGCCAAAGGGGCGTTCCCACACCGTTCACCCATACCATTGACGGTCAAATGCAAACCTTGCACACCTGCACGTAGCGCTTCCATCACATTCGCAATACTAAGGTCATAATCGTTGTGCGCATGAAAATCAAAATGCGTATTTGGGTAACGTTCAATGATAGGCTTTATAAAATCATAAGTTTCTTTGGGCGTTAAAATACCTAAGGTATCGGGCAAAAGCACGCGTTTTATAGGCTGTTTTGTCAAAAAATCGAGAAATTGATAGACATACTGAGGGGAGTTCCTCATGCCGTTGCTCCAATCTTCAAGGTAAACGTTACAGTCAATACCCTTACTTTTTGCTAAAACAATGACTTTTTCTATCTCGTTGAAATGTTCTTCAGGCGTTTTTCGCAATTGGTGCATGAGGTGATTCATGGAGCCTTTGGTCAACAAATTCATCACTTTTGCACCCGCTTCGAGCATCCAATTGATAGAGGAATCGCCATCAACGAAGGTCAAAACTTCCACTTTATCCAAAAAACCATTGTCTTTTGCCCAATGTGTAATTTTTTTGACTGCCTCCAATTCGCCTTCCGACACACGTGCTGAGGCGACTTCGATTCTGTCTACCTTTACTTCTTGAAGCAGTAGTTGAGCAATCGTTAGTTTTTCGGTAGCTGAAAACGACACGCCGGAGGTTTGTTCACCGTCGCGGAGTGTCGTGTCCATGATTTCTATATATCGCTTATTCATCTCTATAATTAATTGGTATAATATATAGACACAATAGTCACATAGTTTTCAACCTATATGACTATTGTGTCTATGTATTTTAAAACGGTCTCGCCTCCGCAAACTCTGCTATCTCTCCTTTCATCGCCTGCAAATAGTCAATATCGTCATAACCATTTGTCATATTGTCTTTTTTGTAACTGTTGATGTCAAAACTTTCGCTTTCGCCTGTGGCAACAATCGTAATGGTTTGTGCGGGCAAATCAATTGTCAACAAGGCTTTTGGGTCAGCTTCAATCGCTTTGAATATTTTATCCAAAAATTCTGGTGACACTTGAACGGGTAAAATGCCAATATTTAACGAATTTCCCTTGAAAATGTCTGCAAAAAAGCTCGAAACGACGCAACGGAAGCCGTAATCGTATATCGCCCAAGCCGCGTGTTCACGGCTCGAACCACTGCCGAAGTTTTTACCACCCACAAGGATTTTACCACTGTAAATGGGGTTGTTCAAAACAAAATCCTGCTTTGGTGAATTGTCATTATTGTACCGCCAGTCCCTAAAAAGATTGTCGCCGAAGCCGATACGTTCTGTTGCTTTCAGGAAACGTGCGGGGATAATTTGGTCTGTGTCCACGTTTTCAATAGGCAGTGGCACTGCTGTATCTGTTAGTATGGTGAATTTATCGTAAGCCATTTTTTTCTTAATGATGAATTATGAATGATGAATAGATACACGGTTAGGAAACTTTAAAAGTTTCCTAACCATAAAGTCTCTTTATGCCCCCCTCAGTATAAACGGCATAAATTCTGTTTTACATCAAGTCGCGCGGGTCAGTAACGACACCCGTGACAGCCGCTGCTGCTGCGACAAGTGGACTTGCCAACAATGTCCGCGCGCCTGGTCCTTGACGACCCTCAAAATTGCGATTGGAAGTACTCACAGCATATTTTCCAGCAGGAACTTTGTCATCGTTCATCGCCAAACACGCCGAACAGCCCGGTTGACGAAGCGCAAAACCTGCTTCTATCAATATATCCAGAATGCCTTCTTCCTTGATTTGAGATTCAACGATGTGCGAACCCGGCACTAACCAAGCAGTGACATTATCGGCTTTTTTACGACCTTTAACGATAGAAGCGAAGGCGCGGAAATCTTCAATTCGTCCATTCGTGCAACTGCCCAAAAAGACATAATCAATCTGTTTGCCCTTCATTGCCTCGTTTTCATGGAAACCCATGTAGTTCAATGCTTTGTCATAAGTCGTTTTACCACCACCCACTTGTTCTGCCGTCGGAATAGATTGTGAAACGCCCAACCCCATACCCGGATTCGTGCCGTAAGTAATCATCGGCTCGATTTGGCTGCCGTCATAAACGTATTCTATGTCAAAAACAGTTCCTTCGTCAGTCTTCAAAGTGCGCCAATAAGCGACTAATTCGTCCCATTTATCCCCTTTTGGTGCTAATGGACGACCGTTTAGGTAGTTAAAAGTTGTATCATCTGGAGCAACCATGCCGCCGCGTGCACCTGATTCGATACTCATATTACAAACGGTCATACGACCTTCCATTGTCATATTTTCAAACACTTCACCCGCGTATTCTACAAAATAACCCGTTGCGCCACTCGCTGAAATTTGAGAAATGATATACAATGCTACATCTTTGGGCATAACACCTTTACTCAATTTACCATTTACTGTAATCCGCATCTTTTTAGGTTTCGGCTGCATGATACATTGTGATGACAAAACCATTTCCACCTCCGAAGTACCGATGCCAAAAGCAATTGCACCAAAAGCACCATGCGTAGATGTATGAGAATCACCGCAAACGATGGTCATACCGGGTAAAGTGATGCCGTTTTCAGGTCCAACTACGTGAACGATACCGTTTTTTGCATGTCCTAAGCCCCAATGCGAAATGCCGTATTTCGCCGAGTTGCGCTCCAAAGCATCTAATTGGTTGGCAGACAATTTGTC
>JAYTUR010000083.1:0-2836 GCA_043744475.1 Saprospiraceae bacterium
ATTTCTTCCCCACCACTTAAACCGAGAATGAAATCAGCCAAATCTACTAAGGGTTGTAAATCGTCATCGTACAGCTTATCTATTTGCGCGTGCAATATACTGTCTTTTTCGACTTCATCAATTGGTAGGACAGTAGGTAGAAACTTGCCATATTTTCGCACAACTTTGATTTTTAGGTTGGCTTCTTTAATCCGTACTTCTGCCTTTTTGGGAATTTTGTCAAATTCGTCTTTAGACATAACAGGTTTTTTGGGGAGCGCATCATAAGCCATTTTGATGCCGTCTTTAAATTGTTTGATTTGTGCATCTGTCATTGTTTCTGAGATGCGATTGGGCAGGAGTTTCGCCATTTTTCGAGATATATTTTTGAATGAAAGATATGTTTTTAAATCGCCACAAAGTTATATGTATTGTTATATAAAAGTCAAATTATATAATATTTTTCTTCAATTATTTTTTTTAGCTATCCTACCAAACGAGCCACTTAATTTCTTCGCCGACGTACTGCCCGAAAGTACGCAGTTTGATATTTTATTAGGGTATTTTAGTTCATCAGCGATACGGGTTTTGTCATTGGGCTTTGCCAAATTCCTTTTGCAAGGCGGACGAGCGCGGTTCATCATCAATCACATACTATCAGAACAAGATAAGGCGGCAATACTGAGGGATGAACAAACACCTGCATCGGCATTGGGTTTTTCTATCAACAGCTACACGCAGTTGAAAGAGAGCCTCGATACTGAGGGGGTGCATTTTTTCAATTGTTTGGCGTGGTTGATAGCTTCAAAACGAGTTGAGATTGTGGCGGTGCGCCCGAAAGAAGGCGGCGGTATTGCACATCAAAAGACAGGCATTTTTTCAGATGGACAAAATAAAGTCCTATTTGATGGTTCGTGCAATTTTACGGCGATGGCTTTGTTGGGCAATATTGAAAAACTAAGTACACGGTTTTCATGGGAAAATTCGGCACGGGATGTCGCGGCAATAGAAGAACAAAAAGAATATTTTAACCAAATTTTTAACAAAAAAGCTGCTTTCGTAGAGTATTTAGACATCAAAGACCTCGAAACGGCTATCAAAACCGATTTTGGCGACAAAGATTTAGATGAATTGCTGATAGATGAAATCACCTTATTGACAAAGTGGCAAGAAAAAGTAAAAACAAACCTAAAATTTAAAAAACGACTCGAAGAATTGGAAAAAGAGCTACAAATACTGAGGGGTATACCGCGTTTCCCGTTTCCTGAACCTTACGATTACCAAAAACAGGCATATCAGAAGTGGACGGAAAATGATTGCAAAGGCATATTCGCAATGGCAACGGGTACGGGTAAAACATTGACTTCGCTCAATTGCCTTTTGGAACAATACAAACAGACAAAGATATATCGAGCCATTATTTTAGTACCAACAATTGCCCTTGTCAAACAATGGGAACACGAAGCACAACGGTTTAAATTTCAAAACTTGATTCGGATTTCATCAAAAGAGAAATGGCAAAGTGGACTTGAACGAATTTTGATGTCGTTGCGATGGGATGCAAGAGATGAAAACTTTATTCTGATATGTACTTATGCGACCTTCTCAAATGAGAAATTTCAAAAGTATTTTAGACAACTACCTGCCGATACTTTACTGATTGCCGATGAATCGCACAATATCGGTGCAGCAAACGTGAGCCGTCTTTTGCCGACGATACATCTTCAAAAACGGATAGGTCTGTCGGCAACGCCTGAACGAATTTATGATACTGAGGGGTCACTTGCGATGCGACAATTTTTCAATAATACTGACGATTATACTTTTCGGTTCAGTATGGCAGAGGCGATTGAGCGCGATTATTTGTGTCGCTACGAATATTTTCCGCACATCGTACCGCTTGAACCGATGGAAATGGAAGCCTATTTAGAGATTTCAAAGCAACTGTTGAAGTTTTTTGATTTCTCAAAAGGCGAATATCGAGAGTCGGCGGCGGTGAATATTCTTTTGCAACAGCGTATCCGAATTATTCAACAAGCCCACAACAAGGTCGAAGTAATGAGGGATGTATTGAAAGCAGAATTTCAAAAACGGGGAGATTTGAAATATTCGTTTGTATTCGTTCCCGAAGGTTTTGAAAGGGTACAAGGTGACGAAGATTTAATGGATACAGACGACGACATCCGATTGATTAAAAAATACAGCCGAACAATTGCCGAAATACATCCGAGTATTCGTGTTCACGACTTGACAAGTCAAACGAAAGACCGCGAAGCTGTTTTGCAATATTTTACTGAGGGGGATATTCATGTCTTGACTTCGATGAAATGCCTTGATGAAGGTGTGGATATTCCGAGAGCCGAGTTAGCGATTTTTTGTTCAAGTACGGGTAATCCGCGACAATTTATTCAGAGGCGTGGGCGTGTTTTGCGAAAGCATAAAGACAAAGAACAGGCAACGATACATGATTTGGTCGTTGTGCCAAATTGGTCAGAAGCCTTGAAAGAAAGCGAAGGCTTTAAAGCAGAACGCAATTTGATGCGGCGTGAACTGATACGGGTTGCTCATTTTGTGGATTTGGCGGAAAACAAATACGAAGCAATAGGGAAACTACAAGAAATATGCGAGGCTTATGAACTGAATATCAATATTTTAAGAGACGAAATAGAAAAACAGCAAAAATGACAGCAACAGATTTATTACAAACTTTTCTAAAAGATGCGTTGGTTGCCGACAAATACGGCATCGAACCCACGAAAGCTGAAAAAATGAAGTTCAGCGATGAAACATCCGTTTTTTTTGTCAAAGTGCTAAAAGAGTGTATTCGGGAACACGAACAGAAAAATGCACGAGCTTC
>JAYTUR010000084.1:0-11098 GCA_043744475.1 Saprospiraceae bacterium
CGCACCTTAGGAAAAAGCGAGGGTTGTGGTTTTCCTATAAACGGTATTGGTGCGACGCACCTTGAGATTAATTCAATGAACTTTTTGGTCAGAGTACTGAGGGGTATTTTATTATACAATATTAAAATTCTAAGTCTTTGAAAAATGAAACAATTTGGAAAATAATAGCGGTGACTGTAATTACACCTATCATTTTATTTATCCTACATATTGTGCTACTTTTTGAATCAGATT
This sequence comes from Saprospiraceae bacterium, assembly GCA_043744475.1. Lineage (GTDB taxonomy): Bacteria > Bacteroidota > Bacteroidia > Chitinophagales > Saprospiraceae > JAAFJT01. The sequence goes on from JAYTUR010000084.1 coordinate 235, forward strand.
GGTATCGAGGGCAGATACAAATGTACACTTGGCGTAGCAGAGCGAATGATTTTCGTCAAGGATATTCTGACAGCTTAGAAAGCATTGAACTACCGATTTCACCTGCATTAATTGATTCAACTAAAAAATAAAAATTCAAACCAGAATCCATAACTAAATTAAAATCAGCTATTTATGAAAAAAATAGGTATATTATTCGGACAGGAAAATACATTCCCTTGGGCGTTTATTGAGCGCATCAATGAAAAGAAAATTCCGGGCATCGTTGCCGAAGCAGTTTCGATTGATAAAGTCATTCAAGGCAGCCCAACAGAATATGCGGTTATTATTGACCGCATATCACAAGACGTGCCTTTCTATCGGGCGTATTTAAAAAACGCTGCGATTTCAGGTACGGCGGTCATCAACAACCCGTTTTGGTGGTCGGCAGATGAGAAGTTTTTTAACAATGCTTTAGCTGTTCATGTCGGTGTGCCTGTACCGAATACGGTCATTTTACCATCAAAATCAATGCCTGATGACACGACAGCTAACTCTTTCCGCAACTTGAAATATCCAATGGATTGGGAAGCGATTTTCAAATACATCGGTTTTCCAGCGTATATGAAACCACACGCAGGCGGCGGTTGGAAATCGGTGTATAGAGTTGAAAACATGGAAGACTTTTTCGACAAATATGCCGAAACAGGTCAGCTTGTAATGATGTTACAATCCGAAGTCGTTTTTGAAGAATACTTCCGTTGTTACTGCTTAGGCGGTAAATACGTGCATGTTATGCCTTATGAACCCCGCAATCCGCACCATTTGCGTTATGCTGTTGAGAAAAAAACATCGCCTGAGATGGTGGCTTTGGTCGAGTCTTATGTCTTAAACTTATGCCGTGCTTTGGGTTATGATTTCAACACCGTCGAGTTTGGTGTGATGAACGGCGTGCCTTATGCGATTGACTTCTGCAATCCTGCGCCCGATGCCGATGTCCATTCAGTCGGTCAAGACAACTACGAATGGATTGTTGAAAATGCCGCAAATTTTGCCATCGAAAAGGCTTTGGCGCACAAAGATGGACAAGACAATTTGACATGGGGTACGTATATTCGCTCGGCGGTCACAGGCATTTCGATGGTTCCAGATGTCAGCGATGGGGCGATACATACAGTACCAAATCCTGTTGCGACTCCTGCGGCTAAAAAGCCCACCGCTAAGAAAGAAGCTGCACCTGCTGAAACACCTGTTGCAAAATCCGCAGATAAAAAACCAGCAGCAAAAAAAACAACTAAGAAATAATTAGTTGATAGTTTATGAGATTAAAATTTATGAAAAAGCACCGCCTTACTGAGGGGGTGCTTTTTTTGAAAAGAATAAAGCTCAATTATGATTTCAAGTTGCTACATTTTCAAAACCTATGGGGTTGGCATTATGGGTTTAATGCTACAACAACTTGAAATCATAATAGAGCCAAAAACAAAAAGCCGCTCTCGAATCCATCGAGAACGGCTTTTGTATTTTATAAGAAATTCAAAATCAATTATTTAGCTAAAGTTGCCCGAATTTGATTCAAAGCAGAACCTTTGCGGAACCAATCAATTTGTGCGGCATTGTAAGTGTGTTTTACTTCAATTGATTCAGAAGTACCGTCGGCGTGATGCAAAACAATGGTCAAGTTTTTACCTTCTGTGAAGGTGTCAAGTCCTTTGATATCAATCGAGTCGTCTTGACGAATTTTATCAAAGTCAGCGACATTTGCGAATGTCAAACCCAACATACCTTGTTTTTTCAAGTTCGTTTCGTGGATACGCGCAAATGATTTAACGACAATCGCCCTAACGCCTAAGAAACGAGGCTCCATAGCGGCGTGTTCGCGGCTTGAACCTTCACCGTAGTTTTCTTCACCAAAAACAATCGTTCCGATACCTGCTTTTTGGTAAGTACGTGCCGAATCGGGAACCGCCATATAAGTGCCTTTCGTCAAGTTCAAAACCTTATTGGCTTCGCCATTGAAATAGTTAATCGCACCAATCAAGCAGTTATTAGAGATGTTTTCTAAGTGACCACGGAATTCCAACCACGGACCTGCCATAGAAATATGGTCAGTCGTACACTTGCCTTTTGCTTTGATGAGCAAACGCATACCCGTCACGTCCCCCTCAGTAGTCGGCACAAAAGGTTTCAATAATTGCAAACGTTTTGACTTTTTGTCAACCGTAATTTTGATTTTTGAGCCCGATTTGCTTGGTTCTTGATAGCCCGCGTCTTCGACAGCAAAGCCTTTTGGCGGCAATTCAACACCTTTTGGTGGGTCTAATTTGACTTGCTCACCTTTATTATTGGTCAATGTATCTTTCAACGGATTGAACAACATGCTGCCACCGATTGCCATTGCCGTAACGATTTCAGGCGATGCTACGAAGGAATGCGTGTTCGGATTACCGTCCGCACGTTTCGAGAAATTGCGGTTAAATGACGTGATAATCGAGTTTTTTTCTTGTTTTTCAGCACCATGACGTGCCCATTGACCGATACACGGTCCACAAGCATTCGCCAAAACAACACCGCCCATTTTTTCAAAATCCGTCAAAATGCCGTCGCGTTGAACAGTGAAACGAATGAGTTCAGAACCCGGTGTAATCGTAAATTCAGAACCTGCAATCAAGCCTTTTTCAACCGCTTGACGTGCCAACGAAGCGGCGCGGTCAAGGTCTTCGTAGCTTGAATTGGTGCATGAACCAATCAAACCCACAGACAATTTTTCAGGATAACCGTTTTTCTTAACCGCTTTAGCTAATTGAGAAATAGGCCACGCCAAATCGGGTGTGAAAGGCCCGTTCACATGCGGTTCAAGTTTCGACAAGTTAATTTCGATGACTTGATCAAAGTATTTTTCTGGATTTTCGTAGCAATCTGCATCGCCCGTCAATTCCGCTTTAACTTTATTTGCCAAACGAGCGATATCAGCGCGGTCAGTCGCTTTGAGGTAACGTTCCATTGATTTGTCGTAACCAAAAGTTGATGTTGTTGCACCAATTTCAGCACCCATGTTACAGATTGTGCCTTTACCTGTACAGCTCAACGAAGCTGCGCCTGGTCCAAAATATTCGACAATCGCGCCCGTACCACCTTTTACGGTCAAAATACCCGCGACTTTCAAGATAACGTCTTTGGCAGAAGTCCAGCCTTTCATTTTGCCCGTCAACTTAACGCCAATCAGTTTTGGCATTTTCAGTTCCCACGGCAAACCGACCATGACATCCACAGCGTCAGCACCACCGACACCGATGGCAACCATGCCCAAACCACCCGCATTAACGGTGTGAGAGTCCGTACCAATCATCATACCGCCTGGAAAAGCATAGTTTTCCAAAACAATTTGGTGAATGATACCTGCGCCTGGCTTCCAAAATCCGATACCATATTTATTAGAGACATCGCTTAGGAATTTATAGACTTCCGAGTTTTCCGCTTCGGCACGCACCAAGTCCGCAGATGCGCCAACTTTTGCTTGAATTAAGTGGTCGCAATGCACCGTTGAAGGCACAGCCACTTTTTTGCGTCCGCAAGTAGTGAATTGCAACAAAGCCATTTGGGCTGTTGCGTCTTGCATCGCCACGCGGTCGGGCGAGAAAAAAACGTAGTCCGCACCACGTTTGAATTCATTTAAGCCAGAGTCCTCGTGCACGTGTGCGTAAAGGATTTTCTCCGATAAAGTTAAGGGGCGACCCAACATTTTACGCGCGGCTTCCACGCGTTCGGCGTAATTTTTATAAAACGCCTTGACCATTTTAATATCTAAAGCCATAAGTTTATATTTTTAAAAGTACGAGATAATTGGTTAAATAAGTTTGATAATCAAAAGTTTACGCATTGTAGAAAAGCTGTTTTTATAAAAACCATCGTTGCTATGCTGAAATACTGAGGGGGGCATTTTTCGTCAAAATAATCCCCAAATGATTCAAACCTTTGAAAAACGCCCAAAAATAAAGCTAATTTCTGAAAACATATAGAAAGTTCGATATTTTCGGTATAAATAGACTTATAGCTCAATGTTCCTTTTAAAAGCGCAACCCAATTCAATAATCGAATCTGTTTTTGAGATGCCCGAAATATTGTCAATTTTATCGTACAAAACCTGCCGCATGTGTTCATGGTCTTTCGCAATAATCCGCAAATAGAGCGTGTAAGTACCTGTTATGTAGTAACATTCCATCACTTCTGGTATTTTTTTGAGGGCTTCAATAATGCGTCCAGAGTCTTGGTCTTTGTCTAAAGTGATACCCGTAAATGCGCCCCAATCGTAGCCCATTTTCTTTTCATTCAAAACAGGTTTGATGCCTTCCAAAACACCTTGTTCCGTCATTCTACTGACCCGTTGATGCACCATTGTGTTCGAAATGCCCATTTCAGTCGCTATAACGGAGAAAGCTTTTCGACCGTCTTTGTCTAATTGTTTTAAAATTTCAATATCGAATTCGTCTAAATTCTGCATTTTGATTGTGTTTTAATGTAAAAATACTGAGGGGGGTAAATTTCTCAAAATTCATCTTATTTTACGGTTCTTTTCATTTAAAAATATAAAAACCATGCGTTTCCTATTCCTTATCCTTTGCTTTTTACCACTTTCTTTAATGGCTCAATCAGACCATATTGAGGTCGTGCAATTCAATCACATCGCACTTCATGTCAAGGACATACCGACGAGTGCTAAGTTTTATGGCGAAACATTGGGCTTGCCGTCGGTTGATATTCCCGATTCTTTAAAAGCCATTCGCGCTTGGTTTCAATTAGGGAATACTCAAATGATACACCTATTAGCAGGTCGCACAGAGCCTATTGTGAACGACCGCAATGGCGAACATTTTTCTCTTTTTGTTAAATCCATTGATTCGACATTGGTTTTTCTGAAAAAGAACAATATGCCTTATCATCTTCAAGTCCGTTTTGGCGGTGTCAAACAAATATATTTTGCTGACCCTGACGGTTATTTGATTGAACTCAATGAATGGCAAGCTTTGAAAGTTAAGCCAAAAGGTAAAAAGAAATAGTTGTAATGTTGTCGAAGTTTTAAAACTTCGACAACATTAAAAATGACTTAATCAAAAATTCTAAAAGTGAAATTTGACACTAATAAATTTAAAATAAAGTTAAATTTAAACAATTTAATTGGTTTTATTAATAACTAAAAATAAATTAATTAAATCTAAACAGCTAAACACAATAGGCTATCATCGCCATTGCGAGCAGAGCAAAGCAATCTGGTAAAGCTAACTAGATTGCTTCGTTTCGCTCGCAATGACGACTGTGCATTTGTTCCTTATTTTAAAAAATGACTTAATAAAAAACACTAAAAGTAAAATTTGACTTAAATAAATAAAAATAAAAGTCAAATTTAAACTAATTAATTGGTTTTAAGTAATTATTTATTTACTTTTGTGCTACGCAAATCCATTTCATTCATCAATAATTAAAAACCAATTAATTATGGCACACAGCACTGCAGTCAGCACACCCCTCAGTAAATCACAGATAGCTATTGACAAAGAACACCAATACGGTGCGCACAACTATCATCCACTACCCGTTGTTTTGGAACGCGGTGAAGGCGTATTTGTGTGGGATGTAGAAGGCAAAAAATAGTTCGATTTTTTGTCTGCCTATTCTGCTGTCAATCAAGGACATTGCCACCCACATATTATAGAAGCGTTGAAAAATCAAGCGGAGAAGTTGACATTGACTTCACGCGCCTTTCACAGTAATTTGCTCGGCGAATTTGAAGAATATATCACTAAACTCTTTCATTTTGATAAAGTTTTATTGATGAACTCAGGCGTGGAAGCGGTTGAGACTGCTATGAAATTAGTCCGCAAATGGGGCTATGAAGTGAAAGGCATACCCGCTAATCAAGCAAAAATCGTGTTTGCTACAGGCAATTTTCACGGCAGAACGCTTTCTGTTGTTTCGGCTTCCACTGACCCATCGAGCCGCAAAGGTTTTGGTCCTTTTATGGACGGAATTGAGTTGGTTGAATACAATAACTTAGCTGATTTGGAACGCTTATTAGCGACGGACAAAAATATCGCTGGTTTTATTGTCGAACCAATTCAAGGCGAAGCGGGCGTGCTTGTGCCAGATGACAACTACCTACCGGGTGCAGCGCAACTTTGCAAAGAATACAATGTACTTTTTGTTGCCGATGAAATTCAAACTGGTGTGGCGCGCACAGGACGCATGTTGGCGACTTGTGGCAATTGCAGCTGCACAAAAGGTTGTGAAGGCACCCCCTCAGTAAAACCTGACATTTTGATACTTGGCAAAGCGATGTCGGGCGGCGTGTTCCCCGTTTCAGCTGTTTTGGCAAATGATGAGATTATGTTGACCATAAAGCCGGGCGAACATGGCTCTACTTATGGTGGTAATCCACTCGCGTGTGCTGTTGCAAAAGCGGCTTTGGAAGTCGTTATTGATGAAAATTTGGCTGAAAATGCGGATAAAATGGGTAAAATATTCCGTCAAGGCTTAAATGACATTGCTAAAGCGAATAAACTCATCACTTTAGTCAGAGGCAGAGGTTTGTTGAATGCGATTGTGATTGACAGTCCAGAAAATTCTTCTTTGGCGTGGGATATTTGCTTGAAATTCAGAGACAATGGTTTGTTAGCAAAACCAACGCATGGTAATAAAATACGTCTCGCACCGCCGTTGGTCATTACTGAAAATCAAATTCTTGAATGTTTGGCGATTATTGAAAAGTCATTGAATGAATTTGTATAGCTTTTACTACCACGTTTAGGGAATTTTCAAGTTTCCTAAACGTGGTGTTTCACCGCATACTACATAAAAAATGAATCTCTATGTTCAACATCAACCAAATCCGTCATGAAACACCCGCTTGTCAAAACCTCATTCACTTCAACAATGCAGGTGCGTCATTAAATCCGACCGTTGTCATTCAAAAAATAAAAGATTATTTGGACGAAGAAGCACTCGTAGGTGGCTATGAATTGGCAAGACTTCGTGCGCAAGAAATCAATGATTTTTATCCTGTAATAGCGCAGTTGTTGAATGCTGATGCACGCAATATCGCTTTTGCGACAAACAATACAGAGGCTTATAGCAAGGCTTTATCTGCCATTCCGTTCAAAAAAGGCGATATTATACTGACTTCTGACGATGATTATGCCTCCAATCAACTGTGCTTTTTATCGCTACAAACTCGTTTAGGTGTTAAAATAATTAGAGCAAAAAATTTAGACAATGGCGATATTGATGTCGCTGATATTGAACACATTATCAAGACCCAAACACCTTTGGTTGTCGCTATCACGCACATTCCGACGAGTTCAGGAAAGGTGCAGCCAATTGCAGCGATTGGGCAGTTATGTCGGAAATATGACGTTTGGTATTTAGTAGATGCCTGTCAATCCGTTGGGCAAATGCCAGTGGATGTACAAGCGATTGAGTGTGATTTTTTAACGGCAACTGGGCGTAAGTTTTTACGTGCGCCGCGTGGTACGGGCTTTTTGTATGTGTCAGATAAGGTTTTGGATGCTGGATTTGCGCCTTTATTCTTTGATAATCACAGTGCCACTTGGACCGGTAAAGATGCTTATGAAGTACAAGCAACGGCACAGCGGTTTGAGCTTTATGAACGGTCAGTGGCTACTTTTTTGGGCATTAGAGAAGCGGTTCGGTATGCCAATGCGCTTGGTTTGGACAATATTTATGCTTATAATCAAGACTTAATCCAGTATTTTAGAAAAAAGATGCAAAATACTGAGGGGGTCAAACTCTACGACGAAGGTTCTCATTTATGCAATATTCTGACGTTTAGAATTAAAAATTTGCCGCTTGAAACCATTCAAACGGCTCTGAACGCTGCGAAAATCAATTACTCCGTTGCTTTAAAGAAAATGGCACAAATTGATTTTGAATATAAGGGTATAGATTGGGCCGTGCGTTTTTCGCCACATTATTATAATACAAAAGAAAAAGTTGATTCAGTTGTTGCGGTGTTAGAAAAACTAAAGTAACATGAGTTCGGCGATTGACAAACGTTATTTTAGGTTGTTTTTTCTTAAATTTCAAGCAAAAAAAGTATTTTTGTAAAAAAATAAGACTCATGGTATTAGAATATAATTCCGTTTACGATGAACTGGCTCAATTTCTTGCAAGCCTTTCGCCTCGTCGTGTCCTCGCCTATAAATCTTCTGCAAAAGCGCAGGAACGCGTTAGTCTTTTGCTTGAAAAGAACAAAACAGTCGGGTTATCAGAAGAAGAAAATGCTGAAATGGAACGCTATATGACTGTTGAGCATATTGTTAGATTAGCAAAAGCAAAAGCACTTCAAAAACTCAATAATACCCCATGAGTGCCTATATTTCTCGTTCAATTAGAAAATTAGTTATAGCAAGAGCGGGACATCGTTGTGAATATTGCCGTGTACCAGATTATCTATCTGCTTTCGATTACCATATTGAGCACATAATTGGAGTGCAACATGGCGGTCCCAATACACCTAGCAACCTCGCTTATTGCTGTTCTATTTGTAACTGGAAAAAAGGTCCTAATATCAGTACTATCCTTGAATTAGGTGGCATTTTAATCCCTTTGTTCAATCCTCGAAATCAAAATTGGTTCAATCATTTTGAAACTGAAAATGGTTATATCAAGCCGCTCACAAATATTGGCGCAGCAACAATAAAGTTATTAGAATTAAACCAACTCAATAAAGTTGAAGAAAGATTAGAAATCTCACTCGCTGGTTTTTACCCCTAATGAATCAATTTTTAAATTTTCATTACTTCAAAATTCAATTAAATAAAACCAATTTCATGTCAAAATCAATCAAACTCATCAAAAACCGCTCGGATATTGGTGCAGGCACGCGCGGCGCAGATATGGGCATAGATGCCATCGAGATTGCCGCTATCAATCAAAATAACAACTATTTTACCCGTTTTGCATATACAGATGTGAAAACGCATAATGAGTCTATCTACGATATGGTGCGCAACTCGTTTGCTAAACGGATTGAAGATGTATCCGAACAATGCGCGCGCGTAAGTAAATCGGTCAAGAAAAGTTTAGATGCTCATACCTTTCCCATCGTCTTATCTGGCGACCATTCCTCTGCTTTGGGAACAATAAGTGGCGTAAAAGCGGCTTTTCCCGACAAAACATTGGGCGTTGTGTGGATTGATGCACATGCGGATTTACATTCGCCTTACACGTCACCTTCTGGCAATGTGCATGGTATGCCTGTCGCGGCGGCAATTGCAGACGATAATATGGATTGCGCCATCAATGAAGTCGGACGAGCCACCGAGAAGTTTTGGAATGCCATGAAAAACTTAGGCGTAAAAGGGGCAAAGGTGAAGCCTCAAAACGTCATCTATTTTGGCGTGCGCGACACCGAAGAGCCTGAAGAAAAGCAGATGCAGAAACTCAATATGCGTAATTACATGGTCGCCGAAGTCCGTTACCGCGGTTTGGAAACGTGCGTAAATGAAGCATTGTCAAGCCTTTCTGGATGCGATATGATTTATATATCTTTCGACGTGGACAGTATGGACTGCGATATGATTTCTTACGGCACAGGTACGCCCGTTCCGAAAGGCTTTGACCCCGACGAAATCAAGTCGCTCATCAATCGCTTCATACAATCTGATAAAGTGGTGTGTCTTGAATTTGTAGAAGTCAACCCATTATTGGACTTAAAAGGAAATAAAATGGCGGAAACGGCTTTTGAGGTTTTGGACAATGTTACGGAAACGCTGTTAGATGTGTTGTCGAGAGGGTAATTTACTGCGGGGGGTTAAAAAACATAAAATCCGTTCAAACAACTTGAGAGTTTGAACGGATTTTGCTTTTTATACTGAGAGAGTGTCTTTTAACGACAAAACGGGCTATTTCAAATACTTATCAAACCACTTAATGTATCTTTCAAAGCGGTCTTTTTGAAAATTGGGCAAAGTCAAACCATGAAACTGCCCTGGATAAACAATCAATTGTGTGGGTACACCAATCGAGCGCAAGCCTTGATACATTTGTTCTGTGCCGACGGCGGGCACATTAAAATCCTTTTCTCCAACCATGAATAAGGTCGGCGTTTTGATGCGTTCAATTTGCAGGAACGGATAGGACAGTTTGAGGTATTTATCAAGGTTTTTCCAAGGCACCCCCAATTCATTTTCATATTGCAAAATGTATTGATCCACACCGTACATGGACATAACGAGTGACACGCCCGCACCACTTGCAGCGGCTTTGAATCGGGTATCGGAAGCAATCGTATAATTGGTCAAAATGCCGCCATAACTCCAACCACCAATGCCCATTTTATCAGGGTCCGCAACGCCTGTTTGAACGAGATAATCGGCTGCGCCCAATATATCCAGCACTTCTTTGTTGCCCCAATCACCCGAAATAGCCTTGCTATACGCCAAACCACGTCCATTGCTGCCACGATAATTGACGGCAGCCACTGCAAAACCAGCTTGTGCCAATATCTGACGGCTCAAGTCGAAACCCCATTCATCTTGTGCCGTTGGTCCACCATGAATGAAAAATATCGTAGGCAGTTTTTGATTGGCAGCGGCATTTGATGGTTTGAACAGAAAGTTAGAGACTTGTGTCCCATCTTTACTTTTTGAGGTGAAACCTTCCACCGTAGCGAGTTCCAATGGTGCTAAGAAGTCTTCTTGATGTTTGGTTAAGCGACGCATTGCCCCATTTTCAATCGCAAATAATTCTGCGGGCATCTGCGGTTCACTCATCAAAGAGACCCACGAGCCGTTGGGATGGCTTTCGAGCGCATTGAAACTGCGATTGCCGCCCACAATTTTAATCATTTGCTTACTTTTTGTAGAAAAAG
>JAYTUR010000085.1:0-11097 GCA_043744475.1 Saprospiraceae bacterium
GTCACTTTATCCGTAAAACTGTATGTCCCGAATTTGCCCAAAAGATGCGGGATAGCGTAGAACAAAAAGCCATCTGTTGCGAAAGGTGTAACCACCGCAGGAATATTTGAAGAGACGTTTTTACTTGAAAAACGGGCATCGTTTTTAAGCGTTAAGCCATCGCCAAGTTGTTGTAGCCAATTGAAACCCAATGTTTTATCTTGCGAATGGACTTTATCTTTTGATTTAAAAGTCTTTGTCCCACCATTGGCATTAATCGGCAAATTCACGGTTACATCGGGCAAATAATAAGAATCGTAAGCCGAAAAACCCGTCGGAATTTTGGGGTCTGTCCAACCTTGAGTCGGGATAAATTCAGCCAATGCGTTTTTATCGTTCAAGTATTTAGCATAAATTTTTACTGAACCTGTTGCATAAGTTTTCACAATATTTGCCCTCAACTGACCGCCGTTATTCATCGGATATCCTGGGTAACGCGCCCCATTTGATTGCCGAATAAAGCCGCCGACGTTGTAAGTCCAGTCCTTACTGAGGGGTCCGCCTAAATTGATGTCGGCGCGGTAATACGGGTTTTTACCGTTGCCTTCCAAGCCAAATTTAGCTCTGAATTCGCCGCCAAAGGTTTTACCGCCCGTTTTTGACACGTAATTAAAGATACCACCCGGAGCATTCGCGCCCAAAATTGAGGCTGTTCCACCGCGTACGGCTTCCACGCGGTCAGTCATGGCGTCGGCACGTAAAAAATAATCTACCCCTGCATTGATATTCGTGACGGGCAACCCGTCTTCCTGCATCGAGACGTAGTAATACCCATTCGCATTATCAATCGAACCTGCCGAAATACCGCGAGAATAAACCGTGTTCCAAATCTCCCCGCGTGCTTGATTAACATACACACCCGGTATGTTTTTCAATAAATCGGCTGCACTTGTCGCAGCAAGGCTTTCAATCTGCTTAGAATTGATTGTAGAAATAGCAACCGAAGCGGTCATTCTGGTACGGGCATCGAATACACCCGTCACGACGACTTCATCTAAGGCTTCACCTGTCAGTAAAACAATCGCCAATGCGCCCCCTACAGTATTGACCTCTTGCGCTTTAAAACCGACAAAAGAAACGGCCAAAGTAGAACCTTTTACAACATTATTTAAAGTAAAAGAGCCATCGACATCTGTTAAAGTCCCGTTATTAGTACCTTTTACGACAACCGCTGCACCCACTACGGATTCGCCTTTGATGTCTTTAACCGTACCTGAAACTTGTTGTGCAAATAAGCCTATGGCGAAGAGCAAAAAGAATAGACTAAGAAGTGATTTGATGCCATTATTCGGAATGGTTAGTAATTTTTTCATATCAATAATTGCGTTGTTTAGTTATGAAAACAAAATGATTTTCAATAGAAAATTTTGCTTATTTTCTACAACACAAAATTACTGCTAACCTTTCGCCCCTGTTATGTAAAAAAAATCAAAAAATATGCAGTATCAATCCATTTTCAATTTTGGATATGGGGTATCTGTCAAATCCGTGTGCCATCACGTTTATTGCTGTTTGTAATCCTTAGGTGTCATACCTGTTTTGGATTTAAAAAAGCGGCTGAAATCGCTGTGGTTTTGTTGGGAGAGTTTGTAGGCAATTTCGCTGATTTGCATATCCGTTTGTTTGAGTAAAACTTTGGCTTCTAATAATATCATTTCATTCAAAAGGTCTTGCGCAGATTGACCCGTCGTGGTTTTGACACATTTGTTCAAGTGATTGGGCGAAACGGAGAGTAAGTCAGCGTATTCTGTTACTTTTTGTTTTTCATAAATATGGCGAGATAGCGCGTCTTTGAAGTTCTGAGTAATCATCAAAGCTGTATTTTTCTTGGTGGATACTGAGGGGGTATAAAAACGATTGATTTCTGTAAAAAGAGCCAATAAATAGACCGTTACAATATCAAATGTCTCAATTTTTTCTTGCTGATATTCCGCTTCAAGCCGTTGCAAAATATGCAAAATAAAGGGTTGTATACACGCGTCTATCTCAATAATAGGATTGCCAATAAATTGTAAAAAAGGAAAATCTCTAAGAATATTGTGCTGCGGCAAATGGTTGGTAAAAATTTCAAAATTGAAATGACAAAAGTACCCCTCAGTATCGTCGCTCATAAATTCATGGTTTGTAATTTGGTAGGCGGGTAAAAAGAAAAACGTGTTTTCTGTGATTTCAAAAGGACTTAAAGCCTTACTGCGGCGTGTCATGCCTTTTGTTAAAAACAAAAAATCATAAACTTCCTTGCGGTGAGGTGGCAATGGAAAATGTATTTTATCTCGATAATCTTCCAATCTATTGATATGAAAAAGATTGTGAAACGTAGCTATAAATGGCAAATGCGGTGCCTTACCAAAATGATGATAACTCATTTCATTCAAATCCCAAATGGGTATAGAAGTCGGTTTTGGCATTTTTTCACAATTTTAATTTTACTATTTGATGGCACACGGATTGGAGGAATACGACGGATTTTTACAGATTTTCTTTTTTGATTTTTAATAAAAAATCTGTAAAAATCCGTCGTATTCCTCCAATCCGTGTACCATCAAACAACATCAGTTGCTAATCCATAATCGCCACAGCGCGTGTCCAGCCCGCACTCGCGCCTTTGATTTTTGCCGGAAAACAAGCGACTTTGAAGCCAAAAGGCGGCAACTGATCCAAATTCGCTAGTTTCTCAATTTGACAATATTCTTTTTCAATGCCCACATAATGTGCTTGCCAAATGATGCCTGGACGTGGATTGGCGCGATAATCTGCTGCTTGAATGTGCAATGGAATGTCCCAACCCCATCCGTCAGTACCCATCACTTTTATGCCCTGGTCAATCAACCAATGTGTTGCTTTTGCGGATGCACCGACGTGGATTCTGACAAAATCATCATCCTGAATCCGCTTATCGGCATCGCACCGAATGAGAACAATATCAAACGGCTTCAAAGTGTAATTGATAGCCGCCAATTTTTCGATTAAATCCTCTGGTTCAAACATATAACCGTCTGGTTTGTCCGTGAAATCCAAAACAACACCATCGTGAAAAAACCAATCTAAGGGCATTTCATCAATCGTCCGCGACGGTTTGCCTTCGCACGTTGGGAAATAATGATACGGCGCATCCACGTGCGTACCGCAATGACTCGTGACGCTTAAAAACTCACCCGCAGGTCCGTTGCCTTCGATAAATACATCGGTCAAGCCTTCAAACAGCTTGCCGCCCATTTTTTTAGCCCCTTCTTTATGATCTTCATAAACGATTTTAGTCGGTAGCGGTTCTTTTATTTCTTCTGAAATCGTAACAGATAAGTCTATGATTTTCATTGCTTTATTTTTTAAATTGTTTATTTTTAACGATACACGTTATGGAAATTTTAAAAATTTCCATAACGTTGCCCCCTCAGTAATTTTTGATAAAAAGCTAATCACCCCAAACCGTTTTAGCTGTTTTGACTGCCAATTCCAATTTTTTCCATTGTTGTTCATGCGTCAAAGCATTGCCATGATGTGTACTCGAAAATCCGCATTGGGGGCTGATACACATATTTTCCAAAGGCATATATTGAGCTGCTTCTTTGATGCGGGTGATGAGGGATTCTTCTGTTTCTAAATCTGCAATTTTTGAAGAAATAATGCCTAAAACGACCATTTTATCCTTTGGCACAAAGCGCAGCGGGGCAAAATCGCCTGAGCGTTCGTCGTCATATTCTAAAAAATAAGCGTCCACATTGATATTATTGAAAAGAATGTCCGCAACGGGTTCATACCCCCCTTCCGCAAACCATGTTGAGCGATAATTGCCCCGACATAAGTGAATACCCACTGTCAAATCTGACGGGCGATTGTCAATCACCGAATTGATGAGTGCAGAATAAGTGCGCGGCAATTCATCGGGGTCTTCGCCCCGTTCTTTGGCAGCTGCCCGCATTTTTGGGTCACAGAGGTATGCCAAATTCGTATCATCTAACTGAATATAACGGCAGCCTGCATCATATAAAGCATCAATTTCTGCTCGATAACATTCTGCCAAATCTTCAAAAAACTCATCCATATCAGGGTAAGCATCAATGGCAATGGCTTTTCTTCCACCTCGAAAATGCACCATGGTCGGCGAAGGAATGCTCACTTTTGGCGTTTGCGTCGTGACCGATTTCAAAAAATTGAAATCATCCACTTGTATGTTTCGGACGTGTTTCAACTTGCCTGTTACACTCAATTGAGGTGGCGTAAACTTATCCTCTGCCACTTTTGCATTGGGATTAGCATCGATACCACCTGTGACCGCTACGCCTTCCAGTTCTTTTAAAAAATCGAGGTGAAAATAATCTCTACGAAATTCACCATCTGTAATAGACTGAATGCCAATAGATTCCAGTTTTTTAACCGTTTCCCCAATGTTTCGGTTTTCAATAGCCCGAAGGGTTTCGGCTGATATTTCGCCTTTTTTCCAGCGGTCACGGTTTTCTTTAACTTCTTTTGTTCTCAAAAGACTGCCCACATGGTCGGCGCGAAAAGGAGGATTTAGTTTTGACATTTTGTTGTTATTTAACTGTTTATAGTTATTGGCATACAGATTTTACAGAACGGTATTTCTTAAAATTCCAATACCTTCAATTTCCAATTCAACCACATCACCCGGTTCAAGTGGACGATGCACACTGAAGTTATTTTCAATCAAACTGCCCCACCCGACGGTGCCTGAACCTAAAATATCGCCTGGCATCAGATTGACATTGTTTTCAGATGCCCGTTCAATCATTTGCGGAAAAGTCCAATAAACGGTTTTGTAATTGCCTTCACAAATCGTTTCACCATTGATTTTTGATGTCATTTTTACATCAAAACGGTCATTTAAAGTTAAAGGCATTTGCAAGTGTTCGGGATGTATTTCCCTTGAAATGGTGCAACGATATTGTTCAAATTCATCTTTTGTTACAATGCAAGGACCAAAAGCATTGGCAAAATCTTTCCCTTTGTGGGGTCCCAAAGGCACTTCCATTTCTCGTTTTTGGATAAAACGCGCCGTCCAATCGTTGAAAATAGTGTAGCCAAATATGTACTCATCGGCGTTTTCTGCTTTGATATCCTTACCTTTTTTGCCGATAATCACAGCTATTTCCAGTTCCAAATCCATTTTAATCTCCTTTTCAGGGCGTTTTATTTCCTCACCAGTGGCATAAATCGCTTGATGATTGGTAAAATAAAAAATCGGCATTTCGTACCACGCGGCACCAACTTTATGTCCAAATGATTTTGACGCATTGAGCATGTGTTGTTCAAAACCGATATAGTCTCGAACGCTGCGTGGATTCGGCAAAGGTGCTAAAAGCTGCACTTCATCGCTTTTATACTGAGGGGGGGTATTTTCCAAATTATTGTCCTTGATAATTGCAAAATACGCCTCATGATTGTCAATAAACGTGAGCATATCGGTCGGCAAACGGCTGTCTGTCAACTGCATATCAACGATGCCGTTATCTTTTAGCCACCCTGTGCGGGCTTGCCCGTCCTTATTTTTGAATGTAACTAATTTCATATTTTTATTAAAATTTTAAGCGGATACTGAGGGGGTACTGAAATTTGGATATTAAGATAAAAGCCTTATTTTCGTTAAAAAATAGAATTTAAAATGATATTAACATTGCCAAACAGTAAAAAAACAATTCCTTTCGAGAGCTTTTTAGTCTGGCTTGAACAGTTGCCTGATGAACAAAAACAAATCATCTCTGAAAGATTACGCCGTAATGAATTTAAAAAAATTCAATTGGACTTTCAAAAATTGGCGCAGTCTATTCCTAATCCAAACTTTTCAGAAGAAGAAATCATGACTGAAATTAAAGCGGTTCGCAACAATTAAATCGGTGCAGCCAAAGCTGCCAACGTTTTCCCCATCAAAGCACCCATGTTCGCCCCTTCGGGCAACGGTATGCCTTTCCATTCCATTTGTTCCCATTGTGCCAAAGTATTTGAGGCATCAAAAACCATTTTGCAACGCTCATAACGCCGTTTCATATAGTTTTCTAAAGCATTTTCGACGTTTTCACCTATTTTGAGTTCTTCTGCCAAAACGACCGCATCTTCAATTGCCAATGCGGCACCTGAACCCAATTGCGGAATCGTCGCATGTGCCGCATCACCTATCATCACAATCCGGTTTTTAAACCACGAGCCTTCGACAAAAAGGGTATCCAGAGGACGATAAATAACACCTTCTGGGTCAGTGATTTGTTCTACAATATCGGCGACCATTTTAGCAGGAAATTCTGCCAAATGCGCTTTCAAACGCGGCACCAATTCATTTTTGGGGATAAAAGGATTGTCCTCCCTTTCTGCTGAAACGACAAACATATATATCGTTTCTGCAGTCATTGGAATTAAACCGACTTTTACTTTTTTACCAAAATACATATAACCCGTTTCCAATTCCGCAGGGCGTTTGAAGGCATAACGCCACACTGAAGAACCAATATAGTACGGATTATAGTCGCCAAAAACAAGGCTACGCACTTTGGAATTGACACCATCAGCGGCAACGACCAATGGGTATGACCCCTCAGTACCATCGGTAAATTTGACGTTGACGTGTGTGCTTTCATTCTCTAATTCACTGACTGTCAAGCCCATACGGAATATTACGCCGTTGGCAACGGCGGCTTCATACAAAACATCGTGTAATATTTTTCTTGAAATACCATTATGAATCGGGTAATTGCCCATGGGTGGAATACCGATTTCGGCAAAAGGAAAACCTGTTGGCGTACACATCTTCACTTTGCCATAAGGCGAACCACGGCGCATCGCTTCGTCGGCAACGCCCAATGCATCCAACGCACGTAAGGCATTGGCTTGTTGAATAATACCCACGCCATAAACATCATAGCTTTTTTGTAATTCAACTATTTCTGCGTCTATACCCGCACGACGCAAAGCGATACCAAGCGATAATCCGCCTAAACCACCACCAACAATGAGGACTTTATTGATTGATGCCATATTATTCTTGTTGTTAAGTTTTTATAAATAATTCTATTTCAAAGGTTTACCACCATCAACAGCTATAATTGAACCCGTCGTAAATGTCAAATACGTCGTTAAAGCATACACTGCATTTGCCACATCTTCGGGCGTTGCGAATCGGTTTAAGGGCGTTCCGTCCATTTGCATTTTCAAAAAAGCGGAGTCGAAACTCTTTGTATATTCTCCTTCCACAAAGCCTGGCGAAACGGAAACAACCCTAATAGCGGGTGCTAATGCTCTCGCCAATGAACGGGTCATGCTGTCCATTGCGGCTTTTGAAGCGCAATAGGCGACATTGCTACCCACGCCTGTTATCGCTGCGACCGAAGATATATTGACCACAAGCCCCCCCCCAGTATTTTGAGTTTCGAGTTTTGGGTTTTGAGTTTTGGGTTGTTCTAATAAATCTTTAAAAGCGCGAATCATCGCAAACGTCCCTCTAAAATTAGTTTGCATGATTTTATCAATCCATTCATCTGTTAAACCGTCCAAATCTGCGTGCGGAACGGGCGTTGTGATGCCTGCATTATTGACTAAAATATCGAGTTTGCCATATTTTTCTTTTACAAAATGGGCTAAGGCTTTTACTTTTTCTGCATCCGTTGTGGGTGCATGAAAAATGCTGTGATTTCCCCCCCTCAGTATTTCGATGTTGGATTTGGGATTTGGGATGTCGGTTGCCGATAAAGCGTTTAGCTCTTTAAGCAGGTTTTCAGCTTTTTCGGCATTTGAATTATAAGTGATGATGATGCTTGCACCTTCTTCAGCTAATTTTTTACAAATAGCTGAACCGATGCCACCTGCACCACCTGTTACTAAGGCTATTTTATTGTTTAAAGTCATTTTATTAAGGATTAATGGCACACGGATTGGAGGGATGCGACAGATTTACGCTGATTTTCTTTTTTGATTTTTACCAAAAAAATTCGTAAAAATCCGTCATATCTGTCCAATCCGTGTGCCATTCAACTATTTTTTCAATCTCCGAACACGTATATCCGCTTGTTCTTGATGCCCTGCGAAATGCTCTAAGTGACACAAACGTGAACAATATTCACCAATTAAAACACTGGCTTCGTCCGTCAAAATACGCTGATAAGAATGCGTTTTGATAAATTTACCGACCCATAAACCGCCTGTATAACGACCTGCCCGTTTGGTTGGCAGCGTGTGATTTGTACCAATAACTTTGTCACCATAACTCACATTTGTCCTTGCACCTAAAAATAATGCGCCATAATTGGTCATATTGTTAAAGAAATAATCATCATCGTCGGTCATTACCTGTACGTGTTCACTGCAAATGCGCTCCGCTTCTTGCAGCATTTCTTCTTTTGTATCACAAAGGATAATTTCACCATAATCTTCCCATGAAACACTCGCTATATCACGTGTGGATAAGCGTTTTAAAACATTGTCTATTTGTTTGGGCAGTTCTTCTGCTATTTTTTTACTGTTTGTAATACAAACGGCGGGTGAATTGGGCCCATGTTCGGCTTGCCCCAACAAATCAACGGCGACCAATTCCGCATCAACGGTATCATCACAAATCACCATTGTTTCCGTCGGTCCCGCCAAAAGGTCAATGCCGACACGACCAAACAATTGGCGTTTGGCTTCTGCCACATACGCATTTCCGGGACCGACGAGCATATCAACGGCTGTAACGGCATCGTTATCCGCATCGGCGGGTACACCCAAAGCCATCAACGCAACAGCTTGAATGCCGCCTAAAACATATATTTCATCTGCACCCGCAAGGGCTTGTGCTGCAACGATTGCGGCTGCGGGTTTGCCCTCATAAGGAGGCGCACAAGCGATAACGTGCTTAACTCCCGCCACTTTTGCTGTCAAAATGCCCATGTGTGCCGATGCCAAAAGCGGATATTTACCGCCCGGCACATACGCTCCTACCCTATTAATGGGGATATTTTTATGCCCTAAAATCACGCCCGGCAACGTCTCCACTTCCACATCGCGCAAACCCATCATTTGGATTTGAGCAAACCGCTTGATTTGCGCTTGAGCAAATTTGATGTCTTCAATATCTTGCGCTGAAAGACTGTCAATGCAAGCCTGTATCTCATCCGCACTCAATTTGAAGGATTTAGGCTGCCATTTATCAAATTTTTCGCTGTATTCTCTGATGGCAGTCCAACCGCGCGCTTCAATATCTGCTAAAATAGTTTCTACTGTTTTAGCGACCTGTTGGTCAATATCGCGTTTTTCTTTAGCAGGTTTGCCTGTTTTTATAGAACGTATCATTGATTTTGGATTTGGAATTTGGGACTTCGGATACTGTTGAATATAGGAAATATACTGAGGGGTAACTTTCCCAAAATCCAACATCTGAAATCCAAAATCGAATTATTCTTTTATTTTTTTAGCTATCCAATCATACATGTTAAATGTCTTCGTAAAATCATCAACGGAACAATGAGCAGAACCGCTTTCTTCTTTTGGAACAATCTCAACAACATTTTCACAAGTCATAGCATCACGCATTTTGTAGGCGTTCTCAACAAAATTTTGACGGTCATCTTCGCCATGCACGATGTAAGTGGGCATGGATATTTTTTCAGCAACGCCATCCATTGTAAAGTTTTTGAGGCGTTCACGCGCATCAGCCATATTCGTTGCACCGACAATGTGCTGTACAATTTCTGCCAAAGGGTGATTATCAGGGCGATTTTTCCAAATATCATAATACGACCACACTGCACCAAGAATCATACAGACCTTAAAACGAGGTTCAAAAGCCGCACAACGCGCTGCCATATAACCACCCATTGACACCGCACCAATGCCGATACTCGTCGTATCAACATCGTCTTTTAGATGCTCAATTGCCCAATCCAAAACGGCTGTACCTGCCACATTAAAATCGTAACGCGTATAAATATGATTAAGGCGCAAAGCCGCACCTTGTCCGGGCCCGTCCATTGCCAATAAAGCAATGCCCCGCTCATTGAGGTGCTGTGAAATACCGAAGTAGAGTTCCTCCGCCAAACTGTCCAAACCACCGAACATAATCATCAAAGGCGGATTTTTTACTGCGGGGGGTGTAAACAGATAACCGGGCAGAAAAGAACCCTCGAAAGGCACTTCCACATAAAGCGGTTTATCATCAAATCTTTCTGCTGCTTTTTGAAAAGCTTCTCTGGCTTTAAGATAAGACGGCAATTTGCGGTCGTCTTTAGGTTTTAGAAAGAATTCACACGTTCTTAGATAATTAAAAGCCCTCAAGTAAGAACGCCTTGCCGATACCTCATTGCCATTCGCCGCATATTTTTCGGCAATGTCATATACTTTATCACCCATTTTTACCCACGCTTGGTGAAAACTTTCATTGTCACCGGGCGTAATTTGACTCGCCACTTCTAATATTTCCGCAAATTCGCCACCGCCATAATGGGCTTGCGTTAAAGCTCTATTGACTTGATAAGAAGGCATGTATTGCCCCGGAAAGTAATGCCACATTTTTCGATTTCGGATTTGGGATTTCGGATTTCGGTGAGGTTTCGAGATAATTTGAAACCTTTACGATATCTAAAATCAGATTTTTTGTTTGCGTTTTAGCTCAAAATACTGAGGGGTCTTGATTTCGGATTTCGGATTTCGGCGGGTTTAAATTATCTCAAAACCCGCCGAAATCCGAAATCATTTCCTCGGGTTGTTTCTTTTTGTTGAAACAATAGATGATACAATAATAGCAAGTAATTCATCGCCTTCTTTCCACAATGGAACAACAGGTTGTCGCCATTCTTCTGATAAACCGACTGTAAATTCTAACCAAAACATAGTTTCATCTAATTCTTCTTCAACCGTTCCCATTTTAGAAATATAATCAGCCGTTGATTTTGCTCGACAAGCGGCTCTATAACCTGCTGCTGAACCTGGCGCACAACGAACGATTTGATTTCTGACTGTTCTAAACCCTGATTTATCTGGTAATTCTTCTGAAAATTTTACTACGGCTATTGCGTATTTTTTTAGCCGTTCTTGTAGCTCTGTTTTAGTCATAGCGTTTACGATTTTAGTTATGAAATT
>JAYTUR010000086.1:0-11033 GCA_043744475.1 Saprospiraceae bacterium
CGTTGGGCAAGGATGCCTTTGTCAAAAATATTGGATTCCGTTGTTCCCTCAAGTACCCCCTCAGTATTAAAGAAGTGCATTGCCATTTCGTAGTTTTCGGACTGTTGCGAAAGACTTTTGTAAATATTGCCTTTATTGCCTTTCATATCACCTTGAAAATCTTTTCTCAGGTTCTTCATGATAGCCTTTGCTTTGTTTTCAAACTCCGTTGTATAGAACCTTTCACCCACCTTTTTGTAGTACCCAAAAGTAAAAACAAAAACGACAGCATAAGACAATAATATGAATACCATAACTGGAATCATTATCCGATAGCGCAACGATGTATTGGTGGCATTGGAAAATGAAATAGTGACAATTTCTGGTAAAAACACATAAAAGTGATTGATGCTGATTAAAAGTAAAAACAAAAGCGACAAAGTCAGAATAAAGTAGATAAACAAGGTAAACCACTGGGAACTTACGGGAATATACTTACTGATGCGGACAATAATGCCATCTGGACTTTGATAAGTCACTTGGTCTTGGTTATCTACGATACTGTACACCTTTTGTCCTTTGGCTGGTATTTGCGATTGGCTTATAGCTTGTTCAAAAAAGCCATATTGGTTTTGCTCCACCAAAATACTATTTTTATAGATGGCATAGCTGTATTCATTGAGTTGCTCAAGCATTTTATAATGCTTGTCAGCAAGGATTTCAGTAAAAATTCGGCTTGAAATTCTATCCACTCTTGTAAATTCCAACAGAATGGACAAAGGGTTATCCTTGCGTACAGGTAACTCTATGTGCGACAAATAGGCGTTTTCGCCTGTTTTATTTGACCAAAAACTACAGTTGTATTCTTTTAATGGCAGACTTTCTGAAAAACGCTTTTGTAGTTGCGGTAGTTGAATGCTATCAGGGTTGATGATGGCTTCGCCCGTTCTATTGATGCCCCAAAAACGCAAAGAATAATGGTCGCTTAGATAGTCATCTGACTCAAAATAGGTTTTTATCTTTTCTTCGATATGCTTTGGGTCAATACCAATTCTGAATGGTAATACTGTAGAAGTTTTTATTATACGATCTTTGGCGATGGTATCCATCAAAAGACGTATGTGCCTTTCCGCAACTTGATCTCGCTCGATAGCTAGGACATGAGCATAACTAAAAAGATTGTTTCGATCTTTATCTGTGCTCAACCGGGAAACAAAGAAAGATTGTATCGCTGCGAAAATGATTATCCATAAGACGAGCCAGCTGATATTGGTTTCTTTATTTTGCACGAATAAATGATAAATATCAATATAAACCAACAAAAAGACGGCATAAACAACCATTGGTAGGCTGGCACTGAAATGGTAGGCTTGGTAAAGCGATATGCCGATGCAAATGGCTGCGACTTGTGCTAAAAACAGTTGCCATTTCGTCATTTCTAACTCTTTTACCGACGCAATAAGCCGATGACTGATAAGGAAAACAGAAATTTGTATGAGCCCAAGACTTAATATCGTAACAACCGTTTGTTTATTGAAATCAGTTAAACTTTCAAAAGTCATAATATCTTTCCAATGCGAAACTAAGTCGTTATATATACCAATTGAAAGGATATTGAGTGAAATTAGAATTGTATAACAGCCAACACCTAAACTCCATTTAACCCATAAAGGCTGTTGTCTAAAATTGGGCAAACGAAATTCTTTGTTGAAAAAGATTGAAAACCAAAATAAAAAGACCGTATTAATGACCAACTCGGACAATGAGTGCATAAATACCGCATCGCTATAAGGTGTCAACTCTAAATCTGTCGTCGGCAACAGTTTACTGCCTTCGATAAATAATATGCACGCACGCAATGTAATTAAGGTGCCGATAAAGAATGTGATGCCCATCATAGGAGACTCATTTTGAGCTAACATTTGTTTCGACATTCTATCACCAAACATACCTAACAAAAAAAAGCCCAATGTCAATAAAACAATCATCCCAATATCATGCAATCGGTCGGCTTCGTTTCTAAAATCTATCGTGAGCGAAAACAAGGGCTTTTGTTCTATCGTATAAACAGCAAACTGTTTTTTCCCATTTTTGACTAAATCCATACTCGTGGGTATGGATTTAGAAGCAATATAGTGATTTTCCATATACTTGCCTTCAAACGAGCCATATACCCGTTTCACGGGTATCAATGCGGCTGCGATTATGGTATCATACCCTATATTCCCTTCATTTGGCTCTGAAATACGAAAAATACGATAGCGAAATTCAAATTGGGATTGCTTCAGTTCAACTAACTTTGAGTAGGTCTGCCCTTCACGCATGTCTTCTTTATCACAATCCTCAAAGCGAGGTAAAACATCATTATGCGTCCAAAATATGACAGAATCGCGTTTTAAAATGCAAATATTAAAGGGTTGTTTTCCCAGTTGTTCAACACGAATAGCGTCTTCCTTAAAGGCAGCACCCGACATGACGAAGTTTAGACGACGGTCTATAAAACCATCATCACTTAATGTCTCTTCTGCCGTCCTCTCTTGTTCTTGAAGATTCCTTTCAATCAAATATTTATAGCGGTAAATATTACGCTCCCCAGAAAATACCGCATCCCAAATGAATGCAGATATAAATAACCCCAAGCCTATCCATAGAATCCAAAGCTGCTTTCTGTCTAAAATCATTGTGTAATCGTATTTAAGTTCTAGAATTATTCATGTAATTTTCAGCGTACAAAAGTAAGTTGTGACGTAAGTTTGTACTTCAAAAGCATTTGATAGTCGTTTGGTTTTTAATAGCTTTGCTTAATAATGCCGTACAGAATCACAATCAATTGATTGTCAATTGCAAACACTAAAAATAAAAACAATATACTTATTAAAAATTGACTGTTAGTTGCACGAATTTAATAGGAATCCAAAAGAGAAACTATATTGTGGGAAGACATAATCTAGCAAAAAGTAATATGCTTTATTTTACTAAACGCCTGTATGTAAATTAGTTAAAAATGATGTTAACGATTTTAAGGTGCAAAATAGATATTCAAATTTAAAAAAGTATCATTTTTAAATAATTATTTTATCAAATACTTATTATTTTTATATTTTAAACAAAAAATCATGTTTCAAGAACCACTTGAGGAAAAATACAACGATTTACTAAAACAGCGTGTTGCGCTTGAAGGTAAACTTGCACTCACACGTCAACAAGCTGAAACAGAACTTACTAAATCACGTTCAAAAAACAAGCGTTATTTATTCCTTTTGCTCCTTTTGCCCCTCTTAACTTTTTGGTGCAACAAAACACAGTACATCAAACCGTTGGAACAAAAAACAGCTTTACAACAGGACTCGATTGCCCAACTTAAAAACGAAATGATGGCTATAAAAAGAGTCAAAAAAGATTCTATAAAATATATTATACGAAAAGGAGATATGTTAGTCACATTAGGTCATCTCTTTTTTAACGACCCCCAAGCGGGTTATCAAATCGGTTTGGAGAATGGAATTGCAACAAAAGAACAACAATATAACCTTAAACTGGGCGATACATTGACTATTCATTATCGTTAGCTCTTAATCCCCCCCTCAGTATTTTCTTGTTTTTGTGTATAAAAACCAACAAGTCGTGTAAATTTGCTCGATTTTTCTCATTGCGCAAATAGCTTTACTATTTCATTCTAACAATTTTACGTTATCCCAAGGGTTAAGGGAATAAATAAGAAAAAATGTCACACTCCAGCAACAATAAGCTCACAGCAGGTGGTTTACTCATCACTCTTGGTATTGTTTATGGCGATATTGGCACATCGCCACTTTATGTTATGAAAGCCATTACATCAGGCGAGCGTATCTCACAAGACTTGGTCTATGGCGGTGTTTCTGCCGTTTTTTGGACACTGATGATTCTCACCACTTTCAAGTATGTCTATCTCGCACTCAATGCCGACAACCGTGGCGAAGGTGGTATTTTCGCCCTCTATGCCCTTGTTAGACGGTATAGGTCAAAGTGGATTATCTACCCCGCAATTATCGGATGTGCCTCACTCATTGCAGATGGATTTATCACCCCTCCAATTTCTGTTGCTTCAGCTATCGAAGGACTTTCCAATTTAGGTGTCCGCAATGGTATCGATTTTTCAAAAATCGAAACAGTTCCTATCGTATTAGCTATATTAGTTGCCCTTTTTATCATTCAACAGTTCGGTACCAATTTCGTAGGTAAAGCATTTGGACCTATAATGTTGTTGTGGTTTGGCATGTTGGCAATTTTGGGTCTTATTCAAATATCGAAGAACCCCTCAGTAATTCAAGCCTTAAATCCCTATTATGCCCTCAAGATGGTCACAACTTATCATGGTGAGTTGACAGGCATTCATGGATTCTGGTTATTAGGAGCGGTATTTCTATGCACAACAGGCGGCGAGGCATTGTATTCCGACTTAGGGCATTGTGGTAAACAAAATATCCGTATCAGTTGGCTTGGTATATTCATCTGTTTGATGCTCAACTATTTAGGACAAGCCAATTATTTATTAACGAATCATCTCAATAAAGAATTTAAAGGGACGAGCGTATTCTATGCGACTATGTCAGACCAATTCCTACCCTACGGTATTGTGATTGCCTCGTTAGCCGCCATTATTGCCAGCCAAGCCCTCATCAGTGGTTGCTTTACGCTTGTCAATGAAGCGATGAAACTGAAGCTTTGGCCGAATATGAAAGTTAACTACCCAACACAAATGAAAGGTCAGATTTATATACCTAGCATCAACTGGTTTTTGTTAGCTGGATGTATAGCAGTTGTCCTTGTTTTCCGCGAATCAGGTAAAATGGAGGCCGCTTATGGTTTAGCAATTATTTTAAATATGCTGATGACGACGACCTTACTGCTTCATTATATGCACATGAAGCGCTATTCGAGGTGGCGCGTCGTTGCCCTTGGTGTTTTACTTTTTCTCATCGAAACAGCGTTTATGGTTTCCAATTTGGCGAAATTTTCTCATGGCGGTTGGTTCAGTGTTATGCTTGCAGCAGTTTTGTTTTTTGGTATATTTATGTGGTATAAAGCCAAAGAATTGCGCCGTCACCATATTAGCACTGTCAGTATCGGACCATACATACCGATGCTAAAAGATTTGATGAACGATGACACTGTGCCTAAGGAAGCAACCAACTTGGTCTATCTAACAATGTCTGGCGACCAAGACAGAATTGACTCAAATATAATCTACTCCATCTTCCGAAAAAGGCCCAAACGGGCAGATATTTATTGGTTCGTCCATGTGGATATTTGCGACGACCCTTACCTCAAACAGTACAAAGTGACGACGATTGTGCCTCAAAAAATCTTTTTCGTTCGACTCAAGTTTGGTTTTAAAGTCGAACATAAAGTCAATTTAATGTTCAGCAAAATCGTTAAAGAAATGCAAGCCAATGGAGAAGTTGACGAATTGAGTCACTATCCAAGCCTTAGAAAACATCGTTACAGTGCCGATTTCAAGTTTATCATCCTCAATAGTCGGGCTTCTATTGATGATGAAATCAGCCCTTTCGACCAATTCACCATCCGAGCTTATCGCATCTTGAAAACTTTAAGCCTATCAACAAGCGAGGACTTTGGACTCGAAATATCAAATGTCGAAGTCGAAACAGTCCCTATTAATGTCGGTAAAGCGACGAATATTGAACTAAAACGAGAAAATTAAATCAGAATGAGTAAATTGTCGTGTTTATTAAAATTCATAAAAAATGGAATTTTAATTATTTACATGCCTAAATACTCAATACACATACTAAATACGACCTAAAATATGAAAATCCAATTCTGCGGCGCAGCACGCGAAGTCACTGGCAGTTGCCACCTTTTAACCCTCGATGACGGATTCACAATCCTACTCGATTGTGGTTTATATCAAGGACGGAGTGCCTCGATGAAAGAATTTAATGATAATTGGTTGTTTAATCCCGCAGAAATCAACAGCATGGTCTTGTCACATGCCCACATTGACCACAGCGGACGCTTGCCGAAATTGGTCAAAGACGGCTACAACCAAACCATTTATTCGACCCATGCCACGCGTGAACTCGCCAATATCATGCTCCTCGACAGCGCAGGTATTCAAGAGCGTGACGCAGAATATGACAATAAAAGTGCCTTAAAAAGAGGTCAAAAAGCCGATTCAGAGCCGCTTTACACCGACGACGATGTGCGCTCGACGATGAAACTATTTGCCAGTTTCAATTACGACCATTGGTTTTCCATCCACGAAAACGTAGAGGTGATGTTCGCTGATGCTGGACACATACTCGGTTCTGCCTCCGTCACCCTCAAAATTACTGAGAGGGGCAAAACGACCATCGTAGGTTTTTCAGGCGACATCGGACGACCCAATCGCCCTATTCTGAATGACCCGAAGCCCATGCCGCTATGTGATGTATTGCTTTGTGAATCCACTTACGGGGACCGTTTGCACGAAGAAGCACCCGAAGAAACAGAGCGTTTTTTGAAAATTATTCAAAAAACCTGTATCGAAAAACGTGGTAAGCTTATCATTCCTGCTTTTAGCGTGGGACGTACACAGGAAATTGTATATATTTTAGACAAACTTGTAGAGGCAAAACGACTACCCCAGGTTCCTGTTTATGTGGACAGCCCTTTGGGTGTCAATGCAACCCAAGTTTTTATCAATCATCCTGAATGTTTTGACAGTGAATTGCATGAATTTATGCTCAAAGACTCCAATCCGTTTGGCTTCGAAAGCCTTAAATTCCTACGAAAAACGGAGGATTCTATAAAGCTCAACACCTCCGACGAGCCTTGCATCATCATTTCATCATCAGGTATGGCAAATGCAGGACGCGTCAAACACCACTTAGCCAATAATGTAGAAGATTGGCGCACCACTGTTCTCATCGTGGGTTATGCTTCACCTGATTCGCCCGCAGGGCAATTGCGCAACGGCAACAAGCTTGTGCGCTTCTTCGGCGACATGAAAAAAATCAATTGCGATGTTGAAGTGATGGACTCATTTTCGGCACATGGTGACTACAAAGAAATATTGCAATTTATTGATAATCAAAAAGATAGCTTAAAAAAGCTGTTCCTTGTTCACGGCGATTTTGATACACAAATCATTTTCAAAAAATACTTAAACGACAATGGTTTTCCTCGTATTGAAATACCCGAACTCGGAGAAGTCGTCGAATTGACCGATGATAGGCTGAGAACGACCCCTCAGTATTTTATGCCTAAAAAAGAGAATAACGACAATAAAGTTGAACTAGGCGAATAAGGATGAAAAATATCACTTACGCTGAACTCCAAATATGGGTTTCGGAAGGCAAAGAATTTCAACTCATTGATGTTCGCGAAGCAGATGAACACGCCGCCAGTAATATTGGCGGCATGTTGATACCCCTCAGTAAAATCAGCCGTTGGCAACCCAAAGACCTTTCACTACCCGTTATCGTTTATTGCAAGCGTGGTATGCGCAGTCAAATTGCTATACAACGCCTTGCTCCACGTTTTCCCAAAGTAGATTTTTATAACCTTGAAAATGGCATTTTGGCTATTTTAGGAACAAATCCGAACAATATCTAAGCCTTTTATCTAATTTTGTTCCATATCTACCATTTTCTATGTTCCAGACAGTCACTAAAAAACTCTTAACAGAAACCTTTTTTCTCCGTCAAGCCCTCATCCGAGTCGCTTTATCCATGTTGTTTTTTTCGACTAGTCGGTTACTCTTTTACGTTTTCAACAGCAAATTTTTACCACCTGCAACCGCACTTGATTTTTTTTATGGTTTAAAATTCGACTTATCAGCAGCCATGTATGTCAACACAATCTTATGGCTCACTTATATACTCCCCCTCAGTATCCGAACCCAAAAAGGACATCTTTTATGTCAAAAAATAATATTCATAGTCTCTAATTTTATTGCCCTAGGTTTTGAATTAGGTGACGTCGGCTACTTCCGTTTTGCCAATCGCCGCATGGTTTTGAGCGATTTCGATTTGTTTAAAAACACGCTTTACATGATACCAAAACTTCTCCTTGAAAATTGGTATTTAGTTTTTATGGGTATATGTAGTATTTTTATTTTCAACATTTTATACAAAATAACAACCCTTGCAACACTCACTAAAAAAACATTTTGGCTGTCCCAATTGAGCCTTTCGTTTGTTGGCATTGGCATCTTCATCGTTGCTGCCAGAGGTGGTTTACAACATCGCCCATTGACCCCCCTCAGTAGTGCAGAGTTTGCAAGTGATTTAAGGCTTATGCCTTTGGTTTCTAACACCACTTTGAATGTCATTCATTCGTCGGGGCAACGTTTTTTGGCAGAAAAAACCTATATGTCCGATGCAGAAGCAGAACGCATTTTCCCTATTTTCATGAAACCACATTCCAATAGTTCCTTCCGTCCTGTGAATGTGGTTGTTATCGCTATTGAAAGCTGCGGTAAAGAGTATTCTTCTTTTTTTAATCCGAAAAATGCTAATTATCAAGGCTTTACACCTGTTTTAGACAGCATTGCACAACAAAGTTTGTATTGCGAAAATACCTTTGCCAATGGTCTCCGCTCAACGCAAGGCGTGGCAGCGATTTCAACAGGTTTGCCTTCGTTGATGGAAGACCCGTTTATGTTTTCACCTTATCAATCCAATTTATTAGATGGGCTGGGTGCGCATTTGCGGCGAAAGGGTTACAACACAGCCTTTTTTCATGGGGCGCATCGAGGGTCCATGGATTTTGACAAATTCGCACCTTTGACAGGTTTCAGCCATTTTTATTCAAGAGAGGATTTCCCTGAAAAAGAAGGCGATTACGACGGTACTTGGGGTATTTGGGACGAACAAATGTTTCAATTTATGCTCAACAAATTGAATGCTACACCACAACCGTTTTATGGTATGTTGTTTACGCTTACTTCACACCATCCTTACGCTGTACCTGCTTGGTTTGAAAAAAAATATCCCACCCTCGACCCCGTCCAACGCGCCACTTTATATACCGATTGGACATTGGGTCAGTTTTTTGCAGCCGCTAAAAAGCAGCCTTGGTTTGACAATACGCTTTTCGTCATCAGTGCTGACCATACCGGCGCGCACAGTACGGTTGCAGAATACCAGACGGTTGTTGGGCGTTTTAAAATTCCGATTTTGTTTTATAAACCGAATGAAATTAAGCCGACTGTTTTGCCGCGTGTGGGTCAACAAATTGATATTGTGCCGTCCGTCCTTGATTTTTTACATTACGATGCGCCTTATTTGTCGTTTGGTCGCAGTACTTTTACCCCCCTCAGTATAAACAACGATTTTTATGCGGTCAATTTTGAAGAAGGGCTTTATCAAATTCACGACAACCACTACGCCTTGCTTTTTGACGGCAGCTTTACAAAAGGTTTGTTTGATTATACAAATGATACTTTTTTGAAAAATGATTTGTCAAAACAACTGCCCGATGAGCGTTTGAGATTAGAACAAGTGATAAAAGCCATTATTCAACAACATCATAAAGGCATGTTACACAATGGTTTAACACCTAAATCTTAGATTTTGAGCATCAAACATTAAGATAAAAACTATAAATATGAAGCAGCTATTTTTTCTAACATTCTCTATTTCTGTTGTTCTTTTTGCTTGCAAAAAAGACAATAAAAAACAAGAACTTATTGACCAAGAGGTACACAATGCGGTCGAAAGTTTTAGGCAAAAGAAACTAAACGAATGTCGTACGATGGTTTTAGATTCTGCGAATAAAATAGCGGATAGCATCGTCCTCGTCCGAAATACGGTTGTTGACACAGCCCTTATTAATGGAAAACCGATGAAACCGACGAAACCTGTTATAAAATCGCCTTTGGATACAACACCTGTTGTGCCGCTATTTAAAAAGTCATAAAAGGCTTAATTAGAAGGCTATGAACATCCCTAAAAAACGCTTAATCAACTTCAGATTCGTTTTCCAATTGATATAAAAAACAAAAAATATCAAACACGACAGCTTACCTGCCGCCACATAGACACAAAAAGTACGAAAAATTAACTCGTAAAACTTCTTATTTCGCTACCAATCAACCCATTAGAAGTAATGACTTCTTATTATTTGGGCATCATAGGCTGTCATTTTTTTCAGAATTGAAGGAGAAGACAGCGACATTCACAGAATACCTTTGATTGTGATAAGGAAATTGTCACTTTTTAAAACAAAATTTATTTACAATCAAAGCTATTAGCAATGGAGAAAAAAAACACATTCAATTCTGTCTTTAGTAAAACTATTGACATTTTGACGGCTTCACAAATGTCAACTATCAGGGGTGGGCTTTCTACTGACATTAGTCTTTCAAGCGACTTAGGTTTATTAGATACCTCTATCACAATAACGACACAATCCGTTGGTCCAATTAGTGCGACATTAGACGATAAACGTAGAGACCGTCCAGGTGGTGGTATTTCAACACACTAATTTCGTTTTCATTTTTGTCAGAGATTTTCGAAACAACTCATGTTGTTTAAACGAAAAGATTTGGTAAAGCACGTGCTAACAATTTTTAAACTTAAACTTATTTTTAACAACCTGTAGGCAATACTCTCATGTCTGCAACAAAATTAACCTTTTCAATGACAAAAATTGCAAATATCCAACTCGAACTGACCTCAATTGAACATCTTTCAAAACAAGATTTACTTAATGTCAAAGGTGGTGCTAACTGCGACGACAAACGAAGAATGCGTCCTGGTGGTGGCACAACAACAAATAGCCCTTGTAAATCATCCAAATCTGACGGTTAATCCGTCCATTAGTCAACGGTCAATCTAAATTTAGGTTGACCCGTTGATAAATTGATTGACCATAAGTTTACTTTGTAGCTTGAAATGACTTCTATTTTAGATATTATAGCTTTATAATCTTACATGAATTATTCTTAACCAGACGATAGTTAACATGAAAAAAACGCTACATGGCACCTCAGAATACTTTTTGGTGTTTTTTTTCCTTTTTTGTAGCTTTATACTGAGGGGGGGCGGGACGGCAGAATTGCCCTA
>JAYTUR010000087.1:0-2818 GCA_043744475.1 Saprospiraceae bacterium
CCAATCAAAAGGAATATGCTTTGATGCTTGCTAATCAAGACGGATTATCAAAACCAGACCCCCTCAGTATTGGAGACTCAAAAATGGCTTGGAATCCCGCTTGGTCGCCCGATGGTGAATGGATTGCTTTTGTTGATAACAAAGTCAGGCTTAGGGTCATCAACTTAAAAACCAAAAACATCCAAACCATAGATGTGGGCGGTACAAATATAGAACGTGATGACATCGAAATGAAATGGTCACCCGATTCCAAATGGATTGCGTATGCTAAAACGGGGTCGAATATGTTCAGACAAGTCTATGTTTGGTCTTCAACAGACAATAAAACAACGCCTATAACAGATAAGTTTGCGGATTCCTTTTCACCTACTTGGGATTTGAACAACAAACAACTCTACATTTTGGCAAGTACCGATTTGGCTTTGCGTTCTGGATGGGCAAATACAAGTTCCATCACAGCCAAACCTGTTTATGCCGCTTATGTTATTAATTTGAGAGCCACCGATGATTCCCCTTTCAAAGCCAAAAGTGATGAGGAAACCACCAAACCAGAAGAAACCAAACCCGATAAAACGGTAACAACCGATAGTCTTAAAACAAAAGCCTCTGGTGATAGCCTTAAAACAAAAGCTAATGCCGATAGTCTTAAAACGAAAGCGGCAGACAGTAGCAAGATGGTACTCATTGATTTTGAAGGGATTAGCCGCAGAATACTACCCCTCAGTATGCCCATCAAAAATTACCAATTTACACTTCAAGGAACAGAGGGAACAGTGTTTATCGCAGAAGGGATTGAGAACAGACCTGGGGTAATTATCCATAAGTTTACCCTCAAAGACAAAAAATCTGTCGAGTATTTAAGCGGTGCCACGGCTGTTTCGGTCACATCTAATGGTAAAAACATGCTGGCGAAAACGGGTGATGCTTGGAAAGTCATCGCCACCGATGGACCTGGCGACAAAGGGAAATCCGTTGTGGTCAATCTACAAATGAAATTGGATAGACAAGCCGAATGGAAACAGATGTTTGAAGAAGCATGGCGGTATGAAAAGGATTATTTCTATGATGCCAATATGCACGGCAGGGATTGGAACGACGTTTACAAACGTTATGCGCCTTTAGTGCCTTATATCAAACACAGAACCGATTTGACATACATTTTAGATCAAGTGAATGGCGAACTATCAGTGGGTCATAGCTTCGTATTTGGCGGTGATTTCCCCGAAGTTGACAAACCACAGGTTGGGATGTTAGGTGCTGACTTTGAAATTGTTCAAAATAGATGGCAAATAAAACGCATTTACACGTCTGAAAACTGGAATCCAGATCTCAGTGGTCCCCTTGACCAACCCGGTTTTAAGGTAAAAGAAGGCAACTATATTGTCGGCATCAATGGTAAAGAACTGACAGGGAATCAAGACATTTATGAGTTATTAGATGGCACTGTTTCTAAACAAACCATTCTGCATATCAATGACAAACCCGTCTTTGAAGGGCATTGGAAAGAAACAGTTGAACCGATAAGAAGTGAGAATGCGCTGCGTCAACGGACTTGGGTAGAAGACAACAAACGTATGGTTGACAAACTATCGGGCGGTAGACTGGCTTATGTGTGGGTGCCTAACACAGGCGGACCCGGTTTTGTTTCTTTCAACCGCTATTATTTTGCCCAACAAGACAAGGAAGGGGCAGTCATTGATGAACGATTCAATGGTGGCGGGCTTTTAGATGATTATATGGTGGATTTAATGACCCGAAAACTAAGGGCAGCACTCACCAATGAAGTGCCAAATGGCAAGACTTTCACTTTGCCCGCAGGCATTCTGGGACCAAAAGTATTATTAGTCAATGAGTTAGCAGGGTCAGGTGGTGATTTTTTTCCTTGGGTATTCCGACAACAAAAAGCAGGTCTTTTGATTGGCGCTAAAACGTGGGGCGGTTTGGTGAAATCTTCCGTTCACTACGCCTTAATGGACGGCGGGGCTTTAACCGCACCCGACAATGCCGTATTTGACCCCATCAATAATAAATGGGTGGCTGAAAATATGGGCATCGCGCCCGACATTGAGGTGCGTCAAGATGCTGTTTCATTGAGCAAAGGCAAAGACCCGCAACTTGAACGCGCCGTTGAGGAAGTTTTGAAAGCCCTTGGCAATCAACCAAAGCAGGAGATTGTCCATCCGCCTTTTTCAACACCGGCGATTAAGCCTAAAAATGATTAAAGGAAAGAATAGGGAAATTTTAAAAATTTATCTATTCTAAACACCCCCTCAGTATAAAAGCACTTTTTATCACTTCTATATTAAAATCAATTACAAAATGAAAAAAAATCCATTCCACTCTCTCCTTGCAACGTCTGTTGCCTTAATATTTACAACCATTTTTACGGCTTGTCAACAAAACAAGACTGAAACAAGCCTTCAATCTTATTTGAAAAGCACCGAAATAGGTGTGAAAACGGGCGGCATTAAAATCATTCCGATTGAAACACCCAAAGGCAAGTTCAATATTTGGACAAAAACGATTGGCAATAATCCTAAAATAAAAGTGCTGTTGCTCAATGGTGGCCCAGGTGGTACACACGAAGAATTTGAATGTTTAGAAAGCTTTTTCCCTGCCGAAAGCATTGAGTTTATTTACTACGACCAATTGGGTTGTGGGAATTCTGACAATCCCAAAGACACTTCGATGTGGGATTTACCGCGCTTTGTCGAGGAAGTAGAACAAGTCCGCACAGCCTTGAATTTGACAAAAGACAATTTTTATCTTTTGGGTCATTCATGGGGCGGCATTTTAGCGATGCAATATGCTTTGAAAT
>JAYTUR010000088.1:0-2817 GCA_043744475.1 Saprospiraceae bacterium
CCGACTGCACACCTGATTTCATAGCATTAAAAGCATTATCCAGCTTAGGAATCATACCATCAGAAATAGAACCGTCAGCTTTTCCTCCTTGAAAATTAGTGTAAGAAATAAGCGAAATGACGGAATCATCATCATTTGGGTCAGACAAAACACCTTTTTTTTCAAAGACAAATTTAAGCGTGACATCAAATTGTTCAGACATCGCAACCGCGAGAGTTGAAGCAATGGTATCGGCATTTGTATTTAGTAATTGTCCTTTTTTGTCATGCGTAATCGGCGCAAAAACAAGGGCTTCTGCAAATTTTAAGAGATGCGCGACCCCCTCAGTATTGACGGCATCAATGTCTCCTGCAAAGCCGTAATCCACATTGCCTTTTGTTCTTTTATGCGCTTGAATCGCATTGACATCAGCACCCGTCAAACCCAAAGCGTTGCAGCCGCGTGCTTGCAGTTGTGCGACCACATTTTTATTGATAAGACCTGCATAAACCATCGTAACAACTTCTAAAGTCGCTTCATCTGTCAAGCGCCGACCTTCTACTTTTTGTGGAACGATGTTGAGTTTTTTCAACAAACCATCGGCTACTTTGCCGCCACCATGCACAAGGATTTTCCGAGATTCAATTTTTGAAAAATCGTCTAAAACGGTGCTTAATACTGAAGGGTTGTCAATGACGTTGCCGCCTACTTTTATAATAACTAACTGATTATCAATCATTTTAATTAGTTTTAGAAAGCTAAAGAAAGTATATTTCATTGGCTTTTCATTTTTAGATTTATTACTATTTTGAGTCTTTACGAATCCAAAACGGCGCAAAAATAGACAGATTTTATTGTTTCTCCAACAACATTTCAAAACCTTACTTGTTACAACGCACGGTTTAATACACGCACAATATTTTGATATGCAGCCTTATCTTATTCCGTTTTATTCGGATAAGGCATTTTTAGTTTTATAGAATAAATGTACTTTTTGAAAGAAAATGAGCATATATTTGTAAAAAAATCAAAAATATGGACTGGAAAAACCGCATTACATCTGACCCAGAAATCATGTTTGGCAAACCTGTAATTAAAGGGACGCGAATACCTGTTGATATGATAGTGGACAAACTCGCAGGAGGGCGTACCATTGAGCAATTACTCAAATCTTATCCGCATATTCAAGCATCTGATATTTATGCTTGTTTATCTTATGCTGCTGAAAGCGTTAAACACCTTGTTGTTTATGAAGTTGCCTGATTTAATCGTCGTTGACGAATGTGTAGAATATGAAATTGTTGAACGACTGCGACATAATGGACTTTCTGTACTCTCAATATTGGAAAGTCATCGTGGTATAAAAGACATTCAGGTTTTGAATATCTCTGTCAACAATGCAGCTTTTCTTCTTACCGAAGATAAAGACTTTGGAGAATTGGTCTTTCGTATGCGTTTACCCCATACAGGCATATTATTAGTTCGATTTCCGAATAACTACGACCCTGATTTAAAAGCTGAAAAAGTTGTTAGAACAATACTTGAAAAGTTTGAACAAATAGAAAAGCGTTTTTCTGTATTGAGTGAAAACAAGTTACGTGTAACAATTATTTAAAATTTGTATCATCTTCTCTAAAGAATTCTTATCTCTGGTATTTTTCATAAAAAAAACGCCTTATTCCGATTTATTGGAATGAGGCGTTTTTCTTTATACCAACTCGTTTTATAACTTCACTTCCTAAAAAAACAGTACACCGCTCAAATCGTTATTAATACTGATTTGCTTCACGTAAAATAAGCCCCAATTAGGGTTAAATACCTATTTTATCACTTCTCCAACAACGTTTTCAAAACCGCCATTGCGGCAAACGTCCTATTTTTAGCTTCTTCAATAACAACAGAATTAGGTGAATCAATCACATCATCCATGACTATTTGGTTGCGCCGAACGGGTAAGCAGTGCATAAATTTCGCATTATTCGTCCGCGCCATTTTCTCTGTGGTGATTGTCCAATTTGAGTCCATCGAAAGAATTTTGCCGTAGTCTCGATAGCTTGACCAATTTTTAGCATATATAAAGTCTGCACCTTCAAAGGCTTTGTTTTGGTCGTACTCAATTGTACACCCCTCAGTAAATTGTTCTGCTAATTCATAACCTTCGGGATGCGTGATAACAAAATCGTAATCTGTTATTTTCATCCACTCCACAAAAGAATTGGGGACGGCTTGTGGCAACGCCTTTGGGTGTGGTGCCCAGGACAAAACAACTTTTGGACGCTTTATGGTTTTATATTGCTCAATTGTTAACCAATCCGTCAACGATTGCAAAGGATGAACGGTCGCACCTTCAAGACTAACAATGGGTACACGCGCATATTGCTTGAATTTTGAAATAACTAAATCCGAATAATCACGGTCACGGTCAGTCAAAGTCGGAAAAGAACGTACGCCGAGGATGTCGCAATATTGGCTCATCACCGCCGCCCCTTCGCGAATATGCTCTGCTTTGTCGCCGTTCATAATGACCCCGTCTTCAAATTCCATGTTCCACGAGTCGCCGACATTCAACGAAATGACGTTCATACCTAAATTGCACGCCGCCAATTCGGTACTCATACGGGTACGCAACGAGGCATTGTAAAACAACATACCCAGCGTCTTACCTTTACCTAATTTGTTGAATTTCAATGGATTATCTTTACATTCTTGCGCCAAACGGAGTAAACCCAGTGGGTCGTCAACGTCATGAACAGATGTGAAATGTTGCATACTCAGAAAGAATAAAAAAGTGATTAAAAAATAAAACAACCGATGCCGCTTCTGCAAACCGCATCGGTT
>JAYTUR010000089.1:0-2816 GCA_043744475.1 Saprospiraceae bacterium
CCAAATTGGTCTTTGAGGTTCTGCCAAGAGACAAATTGCGGTTTATCGCGGTCAATGCGGTGCAAACGTTGCGCCAACCAAGCATAAATATCAAGCGCCATCGCATTATGAGACAATGCGCCCAATGCTCTTTCGTCGAGCGGAATGGCATGATTCATCAAACTATTGAAATAATCGTCAGTTAATTGCACATTTGAGTTCCAAATAATGCGCTTATTGTCGTCTTTTGGAAACCATGAGTCAAAAGCTTTGACAATTTGCAAATTTACTTGCATACCGCGTTCGCCGTCTGAATAACCCAAGCTAATAAGCGAAGTCGTTAACCGTCTTAATTGTTCCTTGACTTCATTTATCGTCCGACCATCGGTATTTAAACCTAAAGATTTGATAAAAGCAGACATTGTATCCTCAATATGCAGCGTTTTGTCCTGCGTTTTTATCGCTTGCGAGTTGATATGTGCCAAAATAAGCCGTGCTTTTGTACCATAAGGCAAACCAACAAACTCAAATTTCCCCGTTTCAGGGTTCAGAGCATCATTCGCTTGAACGGCAAGACTTACATGCCCTTGTTGTTGTTGCCAAACACGAATATCGTCGCCCGGATTGCGATAAGGCAGAAAAGTCTGACACAAAACAGAATGTTGAAAAATGGCTTCTTTAATCGTTGCGGGGTGCATGATCAAATCCAAAGCCGTTTTTTGAATGCGGTCTTTGATGGGTGTATTTTTATTGTCTTGTGACATTAGGTCATATATTTTAAAATCCAAGAAGTCGCTGCAAGTTCTACTTTCTTTTTCTAAATAAAAAATTAGAAATTTAGCAAAAAGGATAGGGAAATACTGCGGGGTATTTATCTTCACCCAAAAGTCTAAATAAATTCATTTAAAACCAACAAGAAGTATGAAAAAATACATTCTTGCCATTGATCAAGGCACAACAAGTAGCAGAGCGATTGTTTTCGACAAAAAAGGCAACATAATTGCCGTTTCACAGCAAGAGTTTACACAATATTTTCCTAAACCTGGTTGGGTCGAGCATGATGCCGATGAAATTTGGCAATCGGTCCAAAATGTCGTTCGTGAAGTGTTGCGTGAGGTCAATGCTTCAGATATCGCCGCCATTGGCATCACAAATCAACGTGAAACCACCGTTGTTTGGGATAAAAGAACGGGTAAACCCATTTACAATGCTATTGTTTGGCAGAGCCGTCAAACAATGGGCATTTGCGATACACTCAAATCTCAAGGACTTGATCCCACAGTACGCGCCAAAACGGGTTTGTTGATTGATGCCTATTTTTCAGGTACAAAAGTCAAATGGATGCTTGACAATGTGCAAGGTGCAAGGGCTGATGCCGAAGCAGGTCATCTGCTTTTTGGTACCATTGACACTTGGATATTATGGAACTTAACCACTGAAAAAGTACATGCTACGGACTACACAAATGCTTCACGCACAATGCTTTATAATATTCATAGACTTGATTGGGACGATGAATTATTAACTGCTTTGACCGTACCAAAATCTATGTTGCCACAGGTTATGGATTCTTCCATTGTTTATGGTATCGCTGATGCAGGAATCGTGGGTTTAGTGGGTATTCCCGTTTCAGGTATCGCTGGCGACCAGCAAGCTGCTTTGTTCGGACAAGCCTGTTTTACCGAAGGAATGGCAAAAAATACTTATGGCACAGGCTGTTTTATGCTGATGAATACAGGAGAAAAGGCGGTTGCTTCAAAGAATGGTTTGCTGACGACCATTGCTTGGGGTGTTGGAGGTAAAGTTGAATACGCGCTCGAAGGCTCCATATTTGTTGCTGGTTCGGCGGTTAAATGGCTGCGTGATGAGGTTGAACTCGTCAAAGATGCTGCCGATACTGAGGGGTACGCCAAAAGTATTTTAAG
Organism: Saprospiraceae bacterium; assembly: GCA_043744475.1. Taxonomy (GTDB): domain Bacteria; phylum Bacteroidota; class Bacteroidia; order Chitinophagales; family Saprospiraceae; genus JAAFJT01. The sequence continues at coordinate 1,905 of JAYTUR010000089.1, forward strand.
CAGTGATGGCGTTTATGTCGTGCCCGCTTTTGTCGGTTTGGGTACACCCTATTGGGATTCAGAAGTGCGTGGCGCAATTTTTGGCTTAACACGTGGTTCGGGTAAAGCACAACTTATTCGAGCGACTCTCGAAAGTATCTCCTATCAGACAAAAGACGTTTTAAGTATCATGGAAAAAGATTCAGGTATCAAGCTTAAAGCGCTTCGAGTAGATGGCGGTGCTGTCAAAAACGGTTTTTTAATGCAATTCCAATCAGACCTTTTGGGCACAAGAGTCGAAAGACCTGTTGTTCAGGAAACAACGGCATTAGGTGCAGCGTATTTGGCAGGTTTAGCCGTTGGTTTTTGGAAAGATTATGCGGATATTTCAACTAATTGGCAATTAGAGACAGCATTTAAGCCAAAAATGAAGCGAAATGAAGCTGTTAAACTTTATAAAGGATGGCAATTAGCCGTTAAAGCGGCACGGGTTTTTAAGCCTAAATAATAGATATTTTGCTGCAATCCGTAAAAACATTTTGCAGTAAAAATGTTTTTACGGCTGTTTAGAAACACGTTCAGTTGTGAACGTGTTTTTTTAATAAAAAATAGCCCCCCTCAGTATCTTTGTACTCAAATATTAAAAATTTAATTATTGATGATGACGATTAAAACCATTATTTTCGACCTTGGCGGTGTGCTAATTGACTGGAATCCTGAATACGTTTTCAATACTTTGATTCCAGATGAAAAAAAACGGGCTTTCTTTTTTCAAAATGTTTGTACCCATGAATGGAACGTTGAGCACGATGCTGGCAGGCCCATCGCTGAAGGAACGGCCTTAAAAATTGCTGAATTTCCAGAATGGGAAAGCGAAATTCGCGCCTATTATGGTCGTTGGACTGAAATGCTCGGAGGTGCAATCAATGATAC
>JAYTUR010000090.1:0-2812 GCA_043744475.1 Saprospiraceae bacterium
ATCGTGATATTGGACAATATAATGATAATCTCCAGTTTATTGTTGATTATTTCGACCCACCCAATAAGCAGAAAACCAAATTTGCAAAAAAGGTTTTAGACATACGTTTTGGTCAAATTCACTTACGCGATATTGATTTTGTAAAAGACGACAAAGTGCGTGGTCAATTGCTCGACATCAAGCTTAAAGCGGCAGATATTCACACCAATATCATTAATTTGCCTAATAAAATCATGGATTTGACGCGGGTTAATGTCTATCAACCTTATGTACACATTACGGAAACTTTAGGCAATCCCTTACCTAAAAGCCTACTTGCAAATTTGAAAAAAGAGGTATTGGATTCAATGCCCGGTTCTCAAATAATCAAAAGTATGGAAAAAGATGAGGAAAAACCTTTTCAATTCCTTGTTGGTGCTATTTCTACTGAGGGGGGTATTTTGAAATTGGATAATTGGGATAGGGCTAAAGAAGTGGCAAAGGATTCAACTATTGACTTCAATCATTTGATTGTCAGCGATATAAATATTGCGATTCACAATTTTATGTTTACTAAAGACGAATGGACAGGTGTGGTTGATGGCATAAGTTTGAAGGAAAAGAGTGGCTTTGTTTTGAATAAATTGACCGTCGGTGATGCAAAAGTGACACCGACTGAAACGGCACTTTATGGCTTGCAGATTGAAACACCTTATACAGTGGTGGGCGATACTTTCCGGATGATTTATCCTTCGGGTTACTCGGCTTTCCAAAGTTTTAACAATGAGGTGACGATGGATGCGCGGATACATACATCGAAAGTCATGATAAATGATATTCTTTATTTTACACCAGAATTGAAGCGCAACACGTTTTTTTTGAAAAATCGTTATGCCAATTCGAGTATAGAAGCTAATGTGTTTGGGAAAGTTAACTCATTGAAAGTCAGACCTTTCAATATCAGTTTGGGTACAGGTTTCGTTGCCGAAGGCACTTTTGATAGCCGTGATTTGACAAATAAAAATGAGACATTTATCAATTTGAACCTCAAAGCTCTACAAACCAATATGGCATCGCTGAAGCAACTGATACCTAATTTTAAGACAGGGGCGGATTTTGATAAATTGGCAGGATTGAACTTTACAGGCGAATTTGTGGGCTTTTTCAACGATTTTACGGCAAAAGGTCGCCTTGAATCGGCTATCGGCGCAGCGGTGGTGGATATGAAACTGAAACCTGCTACTGATACAGCGAGTGCGTTTTATAGTGGTACCATGGCACTCGATAGATTCAATTTAGGTGCATTTACTGGGGTTTCTGATTTGGGTAAAATCAGTGTGAAAACCGAAATACTGAGGGGTAGTGGATTGACAAAAGACAAAATGGCTCTTGACTTAGTGGCGGTTGTTGACAATTTTCAATATAGAAGTTATGATTATCGCAATTTCAATTTGGTTGGTAATTTAAAACATAAACAGTTTAATGGCAAGTTGGAAAGTAAAGACCCCAATGTGGATTTCATTTTTGACGGTTCTGTCAATTTTGCCGAAGACTTGCCAGTTTATAAATTTCAATCTACGATTCACAGATTAGATTTCAAAAAGCTGAATTTGTTAAAAGAAGACTTTGCTTTAAGTGGTAATGTCAATTTGGATTTGACTGGTGATAAATTGACGAATATTGCAGGCATAATTGATGCGCATAAACTATTGATAATCAAGGACAATACCGAGAATTATAAGATTGATACACTCGTTGTGAAATCTATTCCAAACATTGTGAATGGCATAAATAATGGTACAAAAAAATTCAGCATTAACTCCGAAATATTGACTGCCAATATTGATGGCATTTTTTCCTTGGAACAAATTCCCGATGCTTTTAAATATGAGTTTACTAAATTTCATCCACGCCTAGCAGCTGATTTAGGATTAAAACCGCAAAACGCACTGTTTATTGAAAATGGGCAAATTGTCGACCGTCCGTCCCAAAATTTTGATTTTAATATTTTTATTAATAATACAAAAAATCTCACAAAACTGCTTGATAGTCAATTAGATACACTTCGAAATATCAAGATAGAAGGCTCTTTTGATGATACCAACGATGAATATTATTGGAGTATCCTTACACCTGAAACACATCGTTACGGCGATATAAAAATCGTTGAATTTGGTTCTGTCGGACGAGCAAAAGGAGTTGATATTCAGTGGGATTTGAATACAACTGCGATAAAATTGGCGGGTGGTCAGGATTTTAGACAGTTGACATTCCAAAATATGGTCACATCCGATACGGTTCAGTTTGGTTTGACCTCATACAATCTTTCAACCGCATTGGGTTTGGATACGGTTGAACTCAATGCCTTATTGATGCCACAAGACTCATCTTATAAGTTGTCCTTTATGTCAACGGCTCTTTCACGATTGAAGATTTTTGGCGATTTTTGGGAAATAGATAAAGATAATTTCATTTTGATTGGTAAAGACAGGCTTGAAGTCGGTAGTTTCGATATGCGCAATGACAATAGAACGGTGACAATTCGGTCGGCTGGCAATCGTGGATTGAGTGCGTTTTTAGATAATTTTGATATTAAGTTTTTGAATAAACAAATAGATGACAAACGTTTTGTTTTTGGCGGCAAGTATAAGATTTATGCGGCTGTTGAAGATATTTTCAAATTAGAAAACTTTGGGGCGACGGCTATGCTCGATTCCTTCATCGTTTCAGGTGAAAACAGAGGCGTTTTGCGCATTGAGGCCCTAGGAAAATCTTTGAAAGACCCCATTCATGCCAATATTTCGCTTACAACGGATACGTCAAAAGTGTTGAT
>JAYTUR010000091.1:0-2811 GCA_043744475.1 Saprospiraceae bacterium
TTTTTGCAACTTTTTAATTTTTTGTTTGTATTTTAAAGGCGAATAAACTCGTTAAAGAATCAAAAACAAAAAGAGCATGATGAAGATAATCACGGTCGAATTTCCCTTCCAACTGTTCCATGTAGGACGTTATATTGATGTTATTATGAACGGCAGACCTGTCGGCAAAGTCGAAAATGGTGGTAAGCAGAAGTTTGTCATCGCTTCCGAAGATGTCGCTGTCGAGGCGCGTTATTCCATTTATCGGACTGAACCTATCAAATTGAGTTTGTCGGATAGGCAGGCGGCACAACTGCGTGTCGGCACATTTAGGTCGAATATGCAAGCCATTTTGACGGTGGCTTTCGGTGGAGCTTTGTGTTGGTTTCGGGACTCAGTCAACGTTTACCTTGGCGTTGCAGTCATAGCTTATATGGCTTATATGGTCTATTTTTCCATTATTAATAAAAAACGTTACTTGTTTGTCAAGGAAGTGGAGGATTCTACGATTTCATAATACCCAAATATTGGAATGATAAAATCCATTATGGAATTAAAAAATCTCGTTGTACCTTTGTGGGCTTCTGCCAAAACAAAGCGAAATGAAAAGCCTACAAGACAAAATATTCGACGAAGAGTTTCTGCCACATGCAGATGCCTTAGCCAATTTCGCCTACTACTTGACGCAGGACGAAATAGAAGTGGACGATTTGGTTCAAGACACGTTTTTTAAAGCCTATAAAGCGGCGGCTCAATATCAAGCGGGAACTAATTCGAAAGCTTGGTTGTTTAAAATAATGAAGCATACCTTCATAAATGAATACAAACGCAAAAAAAGACGTGGTCAAAAAGTGACTTATGAAGAAATTGTTACTTTCCACGACGAAGAAGATTCACCACTAACCTCTTTTACCGATTTACGAATCGAGCTTTTTAACGACATGATGGGCGATGAGGTTATGACTGCCATTAATGAACTGCCTCGCGATTATCGAACTATTATGATTTTGTGCTATGTCGAAGAGTTTCAATACGAAGAATTAGCTGCTATTTTTGATATACCCATTGGCACTGTTCGCTCTCGTTTATCTCGTGCACGTGGCTTGTTAAAAGACAAATTAAAAGGATACGCTAAGGAAATGGGCTATGATAATTCAAAAAACTAAAGATTTCAAACCAGTAACACAATAACATTCTGAAATGAAGTATTTTTGAAACAGTATATATAATAAACATACGGTCATCATATAAACCATATTATAAAATCACTGGAACAGCAATAAAAAACTCAATCCATTGCTACCCAGTACAAATTTTCCAACCAATAATGAGAGAGAATCAACAATTGAAAGACGACGTATTACAGCGCGTTAACCTGTTCCTTGACGGTGCAATGACGCAGGAAGCAGCGGCAAATTTTAGAACTGAAATGAACCACAATCCAGCTGTCAACGAAGCCCTCAATCACGAACAGTCGTTCCGCGACCTCCTCAAAAACAGTGTTCATCGGCGTAAAGCCTCACCGAGTCTTATTCAAAATATTAAAGATAAGATTCGGACAGCTCCACACTAAGTTCGGTGAATACAGCAAATTTTTCCCTTGACATTATTATGTGCAATCAAAAACGACGATTTATTCCGTTTTTGGAAAAACAATAAAATTATAGTTTACTTTCAAACGTAAAGGCTTGCCTCAGCTTATTGTGAGACAAGCCTTTTTCTTTTTTTCAAAAACCAAAAGACTAACTTTGACGTTTTAAAGTACCCCTCAGTATTTTTACAAGTTTTGAGTTTTGAAACTCAAAACTCAAAACTCAAACCGTATGCGTGGTTCATTGCGAATAGCTAAAATTTTTGGTATTCCCGTCCAAGTTCATTGGTCGTTTACTTTATTATTTTTGTTTGTCATATACATCGGAAAATCGCGCGATGCGAGTTGGACGAATATAGCCCTATTTGGGCTTTTCATCATCGCTTTGTTTGTTTGCGTGTTATTGCACGAGTTCGGCCATGCCTTGTCAGCACGATATTATGGCGTAGCAACGCATGACATCACCATTTTGCCCATTGGTGGCGTTGCCCGATTAGACAGATTGCCCGAAAAACCCTTTCAGGAATTCGTTGTTGCCATCGCTGGTCCCGCTGTGAATGTCGTCATTTACGCCATCATCGCTACTATTTTGTATTTTACCCATTCACTTCAATTTTCTTTCACTGAATTATTAGCAGATGATTCGAACGAACTGATTGTTGACCCTGTTATCGGCTTCTTTGCGACACTGATGCAAGCCAATCTGATGCTCGTTGTTTTCAACATGATTCCAGCCTTTCCAATGGACGGTGGACGGGTGTTGCGCTCCTTATTGTCTATGCCGTTGGGTCGTGTTAGAGCAACCAGAGTAGCGGCTTTTTTAGGTCAAGCCATTGCCTTATGTTTCTTTATTTATGCTTTTATACCTGTTGTGATTGATTTTTTGCCTGAAAACGAGCTTTTTGAAGCGTGGCATGAATGGGTTGATTGGAGTTTTCAACCAGGTTTACTGCTCATTTCAGGTTTTGTTTTTTACGCTGCACGAACCGAATTTAAGCAAGTAAAAATTGAGGGACAATTGACAAAATTTCAAGTGTCGCAAATGATGCGTTCCTTCTTTACGCCCCTTCCAACGTCAGAACCCATCAACACTGCCATTCAAGAATTAACAAAAGGTAATGAATTGAATTTTTTGGTCTTTGATAATGACAATATACTGAGGGGGGTACTTCAAGAAGCCGATATACTTGATGCTATGAAAAATCATCATTTCGACGCGCTCATTTCGACCTATTCGACTT
>JAYTUR010000092.1:0-2811 GCA_043744475.1 Saprospiraceae bacterium
ATTGCAACCTGAAGGATTAAAACTTCGATTGGCTATCATGCTGTTTAAAGAACAACTGATAACTTTAGCACAAGGTGCAGAGATTGCAGAATTGCATCAAATGCAGTTTCAAAAGGAATTGGCAAAACGTAAGATACCGATTCATTATGGAGTTGAAGATTTTGAGCGTGATTTGGTAACGATTTCAAAATAAAATACAATGAAAACGCTTAACAAAGTACAATTAGAAATATTGCGACAGTTTGAAAAATGTGATACAGAAGAAGATTTCAAACTATTGCGAAAGCTTTTAGCTAAGTTTTGGCTTGATAGAGCCGTCGAAGCTGCGGATAAAGCGGCAGATGAAAGAGGTTATAGTGCTGAAACATTCGAGCAATTTAGACATGAACACATGCGTGTTAAAAGCGCACAGGAATGAGGGTCGTGATTGATACCAATATTTGGATTATGTCTTTGTCCAGACGTTCACCTTATCATGCTATCATTGAAGCCTTTGATAATGAGCAGTTTACAGTATTGTTGAGCAATGAAATCATGTTTGAATATTCTGAAAAATTGATTGAGAAATATGGACTCGATACTTCTGAAGCATTTTTAAATTCATTAGATGAAAGTGATAATGTAAAAATGATTGAGCCTTACTTTAAATGGCATTTGATTGAGGCAGACAAAGATGATAATAAATTTGTGGATTGTGCAATCACGGCTAATGCGCTTTTTATTGTTAGTGAAGATAACCATTTTAATATTTTGAAAAAAATAGATTTTCCAAAAATTGAAGTGATAAGAATTGATGATTTTATGGAAAGGTTAGGATTGCAAAAAAGAACATGAATTTAGATTTTAGTATAGAAAAACACACAGAAACCACCTTCGGCTTATTTTTGACAGGACGATTTTTGGAAAAACTGCCACCTTTCGCTTCTGACCAAAAGATAAGATTAGGGGCTTTTGAATTTGAGATTTGGGGTATGCCGAAAGACGGATTGTGGACATTGAAGTTGGTTACTGAGGGGGTGTTTAATTGGGTGTTGGAAGAACAGATAGTTCGATTAGAAATTCTATAAAAAAGTGAATTATACTGAGGGGTATCCCTTGAAAATAAATAAATAAAATTGGTCTTATGCCAAAAGTAACGATTGACGGACAAAGTATAGAAGTGCCAGCAGGCACAACCATTTTGCAAGCAGCGCGCATGATTGGCGGTGATATTGTGCCGCCTGCGATGTGTTATTATTCAAAATTGAAGACATCGGGTGGTTATTGCCGCACGTGTATTGTAAAGGTATCGCAAGGTTCGACGGCGAATCCAACGCCGATGCCTAAGCCTGTGGCTTCTTGCCGCACAACGGTGATGGACGGAATGGTTGTTGAAAACATTACGAGTCCAGAGGTTTTGGAAGCGCGTGCAGGTGTCGTTGAGTTTTTGTTGATTAATCATCCTTTGGATTGTCCTGTTTGCGATCAAGCAGGGGAGTGCCATTTGCAGGATTTGGGTTATGAACATGGCAAAATGGATACACGCTATGAATTCCGCCGTCGCGAATTTGAGAAAATTGACATCGGTGAATTCGTTCAGTTGCATATGACACGTTGTATTATGTGTTGGCGCTGTGTGAAAGTGGCTGAACAATTGACGGATGGACGTGTGCATGGTGTCATTAATCGGGGTGACCATGCAGAGATTTCGACGTATATTCAAGCTGCTATTGAGAATGAGTTTTCAGGCAATGTGATAGATGTTTGCCCTGTGGGGGCTTTGACTGATAAGACCTTCCGCTTTAAATCACGTGTTTGGTACACAAAACCGGTTGATGCACACCGCGATTGTCCGAAATGTTCGGGAAAAACCCGTTTGTGGTTCAAAGGTGATGAAGTGTTGCGTGTAACGGCTCGTAAAGATGAATACGGTGAAGTGGTGGATTGGATATGTAACGATTGCCGTTTCCACAAAAAAGAAATTTCGGATTGGGTGATTGAAGGTCCTACAAAAATCAACCGTCATTCGGTCATCTCTGCCAATCATTATGAAGACGGAGTGGACGGTTTGAAATTGATTCAATTTGATACGCGTTTGGCTTTAGCACGTGCAAAACATCTCGTAAATCCAGAATTGGATGGTATCAAACATGGTTTGGGAACGGGTGCTTTGAACCCGAATAATCAAGCAATGGCGCAAATGTCTTTACCCGAAAGTGTTGAAAATTAATGAAATACTGAGGGGGTCTAAAAAACAAAACAATTAACTGAATATCAATAGTTTATGTTAACAACAGTACTGATTTATAAAGCACTTATTGTGGTTGCTGTTTTTGCAGTCGCTTTGGGCATCGCAGCGTACTCAACTTGGGGTGAACGAAAGGTCGCTGCCATTATGCAAGACCGAGTTGGACCAGACCGTGCGGGACCTTTTGGTTTGTTACAACCTATAGCCGACGGTACTAAAATGTTTATGAAAGAGGAATTTATTCCCGAAGCAGCGAACAAATGGCTCTTTATTTTGGGTCCTTCCATTTCGATGTTCGTGGCGAATATCTCTTCGGTGGTCATTCCTTGGGCACGACCGACGACTTTATCAGATGGGACACCTTTTTTGTTTCAAATTTCAGACATTAATATAGGTGTACTCTACGTCTTTGGCGTTGTTTCGATAGGCGTTTACGGCATTATGATTGGCGGTTGGGCATCAAACAATAAGTATTCGTTGATGGGTACGTTGCGGGCATCCAGCCAAATGATTTCCTACGAATTAGCGATGGGTATCAGCCTTGTGGCTTTGGTTATGACGACGGGTTCTTTAAGTTTGAATGA
>JAYTUR010000093.1:0-10982 GCA_043744475.1 Saprospiraceae bacterium
TCTTTATGTTAATTTAATTGATAAATGTAAATTTTTATACATTATTATATATACTAAGTATAATAATAATTATATTTGCATTTATATTATTTAAACAATCTATTTTTTCATTTTCAAACTTAAATATCATGACTTTACTTCAGAAAACCTTTAGCGATAAAGGAAAAAAAATCAGATTTTTTTTGCTAGGCTTCTCTTTTTTGATTGCTAGTGCTGCCTTTGCCCAATCAACAGAGCCCGCAACGCCTACAAATGAAGCGACAATAGCGCCGCCAAAGAAAAAAGAAATAGCCGTAGGCTTGAATGTCGGCATTACTAACGGTGTTGGCTTAGATGTTGCCTATCGTTTTGCAAAGCATTGGGCAGGTCGTTTGGCATACAATTATGCCGATTATAGTAAAAAAAACTATACCTACGACATTGTGTCAACAAATCCAGACGGCACAAAAAACCTTCAAAAACTATCATTTGATGGTGGTGTAAAACTAAGCAATTTGTCATTGAATGTTGAGTTTACGCCAGGCGCAAAGGGTCGTTTTAAATTGTTAGGCGGTCTTTCTTACTATCCTACCAATACGATTACACTAGGCGGTGAATTAGCATCAAGCATCAAATTTAACGATGTTCAATTAAATCCAGAAGATTTGGGCAATGGTTTTGTTACAATCAGCAATACCCAAAAAATTGCGCCTTTCTTAGGCATGGGTTTCGGACGTACTTTTCCACGTAAGCGCGTGAATGTCAGTTTCGATATGGGTGCTTATTATAAAGGTGACTACACTGTGGATATTCATGTCAATCCTGGCGCTCTTTTGAAAGCCAATGAAGAAAACGGTCCTATTTTGGCACGCAATTTTAATCAAAATTGGTATCAAAAAGTTTGGCCCGTTATGAATCTGCGTTTAGCTTATCGCATTCTATAAAAATTCTCAATTACCCCCCCTCAGTAATTATTAATAAATTAAATCCTTTTTTAAAATTGTATTAAAATTATTTTCAAATGAAAAATATCTTCACAAAATTAAGTGCAAGTGTCTTAGCTGTTTGCTTATCCATTTTCTTTGTAACTTCTTGTTCCGTTCAAGATTTGACCAAAGACTTGACCCTTTACACGGGCAATTCATTTTTGGTAAACCCCATATCTGTTCAAGTCGGTGACGCTGCTAAATTAGAGAAAGTCCCTGACCAATTGACTGTGACAGTCGAAGGACGTGACAAAGACAAAATATACACCATGTTTGGTGAGAAAAAAATTCGCGCCATAGGTGGCATTGTATCATTGGCTGTAAAAACATCAGATGCACCAACAACGGCTAAATCGCTTGAATTTACGCTCGTTTTCAGCGCACCAAACTTTACAACCGTTCGGAAAAGTTACGCACTGACAGAAAGTGCTGACTTGAAAACCGATAAAGTAGCTATGGTGAATCTGGCTGCTCCGCCGACGGGTGTTTCTATTCAATCGAGTTCATTTACGAGTTCAGCAACATCAGGCACAGCACAGGATGTTACTTTAGTATCGCCTTTGTCAAATGGCAAGACTGAACAAGTCAATGCGGTGCTTAAAACAGGTACACGCCCTCTTGCGGCCGATGGCAGCATCTTGTCAGGTGCTATTCAAACGCAAGTGATTCACTTTGATACACGTTCTGAAGCTTCTTTAAGCGGTTTAGCAGAAGGTTTTGCTGGCTTGAGCGTAAAAGAAGGCACAACGACTAAGGAAGTCAACATAGTCCCTGCTGGTTTTTATTCAATGACAATGACAGCTGGTTCATCTAAAGTGTCAAAATTCTCTGAACCTTTAGATGTTACTATGGATATTGATCCTGAATACTTTGATGTCACACTTAACCGCAAGATTCAAGCCGGTGACGTGTTAGATGTTATCAGCCGCGATGACGCTGAAACAGCTTGGACTAGTGAAACACAAGCGACTGTTGTCAGTGTCAATGGTAAACTAAAAGCAACTTTCAAACAACCACATTTATCTACTTGGATTGTTGGAAAAAAGGCTAATGTTGGTTGCTCTGTTCCGCTAAAAGTTAGTACTGATTTACCAGCAGCTTCAAAAGATGTCAATTGTTCAGTTGCCCGCCAATCCTTTTATTTTAAATTAGTCAATGCAAATAATAATTTCATCATTTATGGTGAAGGCCAAGCAACACTAGGAAATGGAGAAGTTTTGAACAGCACGGTCAAAGCTGATCCTAAAATTGAGACACAACTCATCGTTTTTGACCAACAATTCAATAGACTTTACACAACGCCGAAGCAAAAGCTGTGCGATAATTCGACTTTTGATCTAAAATCGAAATTGCCTGCCAATAAGAGTGTTGTCGTAAAAGTTGACGTAAGTGCTTTCTGTGGGGGTGCAATCAACACAGTATTCACACCGTCAAATGTCACATTGTGGTATAGAGACATGGCAACGCCTACAACAGCGCAGTATGGTGGTTGGTCGCCTCTTGTGACCATCAATGAAGGTAAAGGCTGTGCAAAAGGTTTAGTCGTTGGTAGAGCTTATGACTTTGGTATAGCTATTCCTATTTCTGCAACGCAAGTCGAAATGCAAACATTTTCAAAGGATTTGAAGCAACCCAATGGTTTGACCATTCCTGACAAAGATTTGACCGTCAATGTGGTCAGTGGTGTTTATAACATCAATAAAACTTTGACGATTAAGAAAGAAGCTGATGGCTCATTCAATCTTGAATACAAAAAATACGAATTACCTGAAAATATTTGTACTGAACTTGATAAAAACTTCAGTGCTTTCTTGAAAAAGTAATCGTTGATTAAAGTTTAATATAAAAATGAGGCTATCACACAATGTTGTGGTAGCCTTATTTTTTTGCCATCCCCCCTCAGTATTTCACGATTTTGAAGCCCAACTTTGCTAATTTTAGTTGTTAATTTCAACTTGAGAACAATTAACAAGACACATTCGAGGCGTACAACCACTTTTTATTTCATTAAAAAGTATATTCTTGAAATTTTTATGAATAAAAATTTGGATAATACAAAACTAAAAGTTAACTTTACATTAAATATTTTTAGGATATTTGAGGTTCAAACAATAATTATCTAACCAAAATTCACCGCCAATGAATATTACATTTGAAGAGTTGCGCAGGCTGAAGCATAGCCTTCCAACAGGTAGCGTCAGCCGCATTGCACAGGAGCTTAACAAAGACGAACATGATGTTCGCAATTTTTTTGGTGCCGTCCGTTTTAAAGGTAGTACGGTAGATTGGCATTACGAACCTGGACCTGATGGTGGTATCATCAATGTCCATGACTCAACAATTATTGATGCGGCTAAACGCATTTTACATGAATCACATAGCAGCTAATGGCTTGATATTGTGATAAAACAAATAGAAACGGGAATCTATCAAATTGACAGATTCCCGTTTCTATTGTGAATAGAAGCAAATTTAATTTTTGTCAACTATCTCAAACTCTACACGCCGATTGAGCAGTCTGGCTTCTTCCGTATCATTGTCCGCCGCTGGTCTCGTTTGACCTAAACCTTTATAGAACATTTGTCTTGACGGAACGCCTTTCCTTTTCAAGTAGTCAAAACACATCTTAGCGCGTTTGACCGATAATACCTGATTTCCAGTTGCCGTTCCTGTTATATCTGTATGCCCCGTAATCAAGAGTGTACGTGTTGGGTTTTCTAACAAAATAGAGGCGATTTCGTCTAAAATAGCAATATTCCCTGATTTATAACTCGATTGACTCGTGCCAAAATAAATGGGCGATATTGTATAATGATTCCGAACAATATTAAATGCGTTCTGAATCGTATCTAAAATCGTCGCATTTTCAAAATAACTTTTAACAGGTGGTTCCATAACGACTTGACTTGGCTTATTTGTTTTTGATTCTTTTGTATCAACATCAATAATAGGCTTTTTTATTGGCTTTGTCGTTGGTTTTTCTGGAATATACTGAGGGGTATCAAGCGGCTGTGCAACCTGAATCGGCTTATCTATCTTCGCAATAGTCGTATCAATAGCCGTTAAAGGCATATCAGTCGGTTTTGTTGTTAGTTTTTGGAGAATATACTGAGGGGTATCAAGCGGCTGTGCCACAACTTGAAGTGGCTTATCTATCTTCACAACAGTCGTATCAATAGCCGTTACAGGTATTTCGGTCGGCTTAATCGTTGGTTTTTCTGGAATATACTGAGGGGGGGTACTTTGAGTAATAACCTGAGTGTTAACAGGTGAAACAACTGGTTTTTCAAGTTTGTTTAAAGTCAAATTCAAAGAATCTTTTCGTTCAGCCGTCTGTGTAATTGCAATAGGTTTTAACGGTTGGGCAAAAGGCACTATTTTAACCGTATCTAAAGACGTTAAAGGTGCAACTTTAAGGGAATCTTTAGACTTTTTTTCAGTTGGACAGCCCTTAAACCGTCCAATTCCCACCTCAGTAGGGCAATCATCGTATTTATCAATAATGCCATCACCATCTGTATCGGGGCAGCCTTCATAAATGGTTAAACCCGCAATTGAAGGGCAAGCATCTTTATCGTCAGTAACACCATCGCCATCTCTATCGGGGCAACCTTGCAGCTTTTCATCGCCTTTTAAGAAAGGACATAAATCGTATTTATCGGGAATACCATCTCGATCTGAATCTTTTGTATAACCTAAAGTCTTAGACAGTCCAACAGTGCCAATAAAATACCAATCATTGACATTCGGGTTACCAGAAAAACTTACACCATCAATATCATCTGAAAACGTCGGACGAAAACCACCTTCAAGCGTTAAAATGGTTTTAGAATTGACAAAAGGAATACGCAAACCACCACCAAAAGGAACAATCAGATGTGCCATAGGCTTTGTATTTGTCTTATCGGCATTAATCCGAAAACCCGCAGTTACAGGGTTTGGCAAAAGTTTATCATTGAAATTCGTCTTTGGATTCACAATCGCGATGCCGCCACCCACATATATATAAGGTGAGACCTTTCTTGTCCTCATTCTAAAACTTTGTTGACTTGCTTCGTCCATCACTGAAGCACCCGACGACAATGACATAACTTTGTGGGTAATACCTAAAAAATGGTATTCACCACGTACTGCTATTTCTGTTAAAGGCGTTTTGAAAGCAAAATTACGCACCACACGCCACGGCGTTCCCGTAGAATGACTATCGCTGCCACCCAAAACCCCTTGCATCAGACTGAAATTGATGCCAAAATAGTTGCTAATTGCGCGACGAACAAAAAACCCTGCTATCAACCGAGTTTCTACAACAGCAAATTCAAGGTCTCCTGAATAAGATGTTGCGCCCAACAACAGTCCACCTTCCCATTTAGGTGCATGTGTTATTTTATGAATGCTGATAGAGTCGTTTGCCTTCTTAATATTAAGTGATTCTTGCGCTGAAATATAAGAAGAGAACAATACGAAAAAAAACAAGAGAAATTTAGTATCGGTTTTCATAGTTCATTCATTTATTATAATTCATTGGTAGGATTAATTATTATTCATACATGTATAAAAATTTAATTATATTAATATGACAAAAAATAATTTAATCTTAACAAAGGTAAAACAATATCAACTTTGTTTGCTTATTAGATAAATAAATTATCCTTTTTATATTTTTAGAAAAATAAGTTTAATGCGCAATTAGCTAATTATCAAGTATTTACCGCAAAATAAAAAAATGATTAAGCGTATTTTATTCACTATTTTATACTAAAAACCGTCTAATACCAAAAATATTGTTGCTTCTGTATGACGAAGATTTCAAGCGTTTCAGCATACCAAAAGCTTTTTTATTTTGGAAAGCACTTTTCGTTTTTAACTTTGTCTTTATAATATATCAAAAAGGAGTCATCGGCTTATAAAAGTCAATAATTGCTTATTTTTAAACTTAACATTCATCAATCAATTTTCATGAAAAAATTCTCTTTTAAGTTGTTTGCCGTTGTTTTTACATTATTCTTTTTTGAAAACTGTAAAACACCTCAACAGAACACAACTGCTACAAACACAACGACTACATCAAAAGTACAATATGAACGTTGGCAACAACGCGCCGAATATACTATGGATGTGGATTTTGACCATTCAAAACATCAATATTCAGGCAAACAAAAACTCGTTTTTCATAATAATTCACCCGATGAGTTGTCTAAAGCGTTTTATCATTTGTATATGAATGCTTTCCAACCTGGAAGTGCTATGGACATTCGCAGCCGTATCATTGCTGACCCTGACCCACGCGTTACCGACCGAATTTCGAAGCTAAAACCTGATGAAATTGGCTACCTAAAAGTCAAATCATTGACGATGAACGGAAAAAAATGCTTTTTTACAACCGAAGGAACAATTCTTGAAGTCAATTTGCCTGAAAAAATTGCCCCCCTCAGTACAGTCACCTTTGAATGTGAATTTGACGGTCAAGTACCGCTTCAAATTCGTCGAAACGGACGTATGAATAGCGAAGGCGTTGACTACTCGATGGCGCAATGGTATCCTAAAATGTGCGAATACGACGAACAAGGCTGGCACGCAAATCCCTATATTGGTCGTGAATTTTATGGCATTTGGGGCGATTTTGATGTTACCCTTCACATCAATGAAAAATTTATGGTGGGCGGCACAGGTATTTTGCAAAATGTGGCTGACATCGGCAAAGGTTACGGTGCAGGCACGCCTAAACCCGATTCAAAAGGCAAACTGGCTTGGCATTTCGTCGCTAAAAACGTGCATGACTTTATGTGGGCAGCCGACCCCGATTACAAGCACGTAACAAAAATGGCGGACGATGGCACTTTGATGCACTTTTTCTATATCCCTTCTGACAAAACGGCTGCTTGGGCGCAATTGCCAGACATAATGGCAAAGGTTTTTGCTTACAATAGAGATAATTTTGGCAAATATCCTTGGTCTGACTATGCTTTTGTGCAAGGCGGCGACGGTGGTATGGAATACCCGATGTCCACTTTGATTACGGGTGAACGTCCATTATCGTCATTGGTCGGTGTTTCTGTGCATGAGTTATTTCACTCTTGGTATCAAGGCGCGTTGGCGACAAATGAAAGCCTTTATTCATGGATGGACGAAGGGTTTACTTCTTATGGTTCAAACTACACCATGAATTATTTGAAAAAACTAAAGTTGCTAAAAGGTGAAGTTGAAGATGAACCCATGCTCGGTGAGGTAGCCAGTTTCTGCAAATGGCAGTTAAGAGGGCAAGAAGAACCCCTCAGTATTCATGCCGACCATTATGTTTCCAACACGGCTTACAGCGTTGGCGCATACACAAAAGGGGCTGTTTTTTTAGAAGAATTGAAGTATATTTTAGGCGAAGAAACTTTTCAGAAAGGTTTAATGCAGTATTTTAATGAATGGAAAATGCGGCATCCGAATCCAAACGATTGTATCCGAGTTTTTGAAAAAACAAGTGGTTTAGAACTCGATTGGTTCAAGGAATACTACGTTTACACAACAAAACAAATTGATTACGGCATAGATAAGGTAAGTGATGCAGGTTCAAAAACGCAAGTGACTTTGAAACGTGAAGGCTTAATGATTATGCCGCTTGACATCATGGTTGTTTACACAGATGGCACAAAAGAGCAGCTTTATATTCCGCTCGATTTGATGCGTGGTGAAAAACCCAATGAGTTTCCAAAGGTCAAACGCACCACTTTACCCGATTGGACTTGGACATACCCTACTTATAATTTTGAGATTCCAACAAGCAAAAGTAAAATTGCTAAGATTATCATTGACGAAAGCATGAGATTGGCTGATGTGAATAGGGATAATAATGTTTGGGATAGAAATAAGAGTAATCAGTAAATAAACGTGAGTTCGGAGATATGAAGTATAAGATATGAAAAAGGGACTCCTCAGTATAAGGAGTCCCTTTTTCATATCTCATACTTCATACTTAATTATCATCATTTTCTTTAAATGAAGCAGCATCAAACAGCAAAGAGAAACGCAATGTATTGTCCAAAGGACCACGTTGACTTGAAGTTGGCACTAAATAAGACAAATTGATGCCCATAACATTGTATTTCAAACCTAAACCAACTGTGAAATAACGACGACCACCTTTTTCAGCATGTTCATAAAAATAACCCGCACGAACGGCAAATTGTTTGTCGTACCAATATTCAATACCCGCAGAGATATTGATTTCTTTCAATTCCTCTTGTCCACCGCCTGGCGCATCACCGAAAGAGCCTATGGCAGCAGAAATAGGGCTTTTGTCTTTCCATGCTGGTCCACCGTTAGCACCTTTAATTGTATCAAGCGGTCTTGGTGTTGGTACTAGCAATTTATTCAAGTCAAGTGCCACAACAATACTGTTATATTGGTCAAGTGGAATATCCCATGCTGCACCAATACCTAAGTTTTGCGGTAAAAAATCAGAAGAACGGAGGTAAGTAATTTTATTACCAATATTTTTAATCGCACCACCAATCATCAAAGTTGAAGTTCCAGCCGCCATTTTGATCGGCTTTCTGTACGTCATTGAGAAATCAACCGCACCAGCACGACCAGAAGAAATACGATCAGCACCACCGTCAGGGCTTTGACCCGTTGCTAAATTAGAGTAGATGAACTTAGCCGTTGCACCAACGGCTAAAAATTTACTCAATTGACGAGAATAACTCACTGCTGTTTCAAATTCACGCGGCGAACCTTCACCGAGCACAGACGCATTAAAATCCGTCCACTGAATAGAACCCAAAGAAAAATAGCGCAAACTAACGCCAATCGCTTGTTTCACATCAGTGCCAAACTGATAATAACCCGCAGCATACGCCAAGTAGATATCATTGACACCTAAAGAACGCAACCACGGCGTGTAGGTCAACGACATACCAAATTTCTGAGATGCCATCGCATATTTCGACGCATTGAAGTGAATCGCATTCGCATCAGGGCTGATAGCAATACCAACATCACCCATTGCACCCGAACGGGCATCAGGATTAATCATCAAAAACGGAACCGCTGTTTGCACCGCACCGCCACAATCACGTCCAAGGGGGTCCTTGCCAGTCGTCGGATCACAGCCTTTTTGTTGTGCTGAAACAATAGTAGGCATTGTTAAAAAGAGTCCTGCTGAAACAAGGAGAATAAGTGTCTTTTTCATCTGTAAGTAGATTTTTGTCAAACTGTTATCCAGAATTTTTAATTTTTATACAGTTTAAAATTCGATTTTAAAAATGTTAATTTTCTAATTAGGTTAAGATTTTGCCTAAAAAGCGCACAAAAATAGACTTTTCAAGCAAATTATTGGTTTTCTTGTTTTTTTTTCAATACTACACATTTTGAGTTAACTCAAAACTTGCACCATAACGTTGAAAAGTGCCTTTTTCGTTTTCAACACAATGGTTATTTTTTAAATAAATTTTAACACTATTTATTAGTCATTGGTATTTAGGCATTTGTCAATTGTCATTAGTCATTGCAAACATATTGATCAATGACAATTCGCGAATGACCATTTATTTATTGATAAAAACCACTTTTTCAACGCCGCTGATAACTGTGGCAGCATTCACGTCTTTTGTCGAAATCGTTACACGATATATATATATGCCACTCGGCAATTTATTGCCTGTGTCATCTGTGCCGTTCCATGTGATACCATCCACCAACGAGCCGTCTGTTGAAACATCTTGTTGAATCGTTTTGACCAACTGACCCATTGCATTGAATATGGTGAATTTAACACTTAAAGTTTGTGCATTAATATTGTGTTCAAAACGAAAACGGGTCAAATCTGAAAAAGGATTTGGGTAAGACAATAGCTTTTTGATACCATCTGAACCACTTTCCGCTACGATAAAATCCGTTGTTCCTTCACCCGCATTGTTCGCAATATCCCATGCTTTGACACGTATCGTATATTTTCCAGCCGTCAAATTACTGAGGGGGTACTTTACGATACCTTTTGTCGGGTCGTCTTTCACCGCTTCATAAAAGTTATTGAGGATGAAGGGATTACGTGATTCATTAAGCGTTCCAGTCAAGTCATGTCCGATGCTTGTGCCGCTGACATTAAAACCTTTGTCGTCGCTCAATTTGACATAAATCACAGGATTGGCATTAGTCGTGCTACCACTCACCCATTTGTCATTATTGATAAAAACTTCAACTTTTGGCGGTAAATCATTAGAAGATACTGAGGGGGTCGTTCCACCGACAACAAGACCTTCAAAATTGCCCGTCGCATCGCGTACCGAATCCCTTGCATAATAACTAATTTTACCACTCCCAAACGCATAATCAATGTCTTTTGGAATCGTAAACGAAAACGACCATACACCATTTTTCACCGTTGCCGCGCCTTTAAAAATGACGTTGCGCTGAACAATAAAATCCTGCGGATAACTGATGTCATTGCTTGTACTTTGCCCCAAAGTCCTTAAAATTTGTGCTTTATCAAACACTGTTGGGTAAATCGTACCGTTAAAATCAGACATAACTGCCCCATTATCATCAATAATAGTGCCTTCAATATTTACTGTTTGCAAGGCTTTTACGGTATCTTTTGTCGCTGCACTTAATGTTTTACCATTTATTTTAGTTGTTGCAACGCCAAAACGAGGCATTGCCAAACGAATAGCAGGGTCGCCTAAAAGAGCGAATTTATTCCCATTTACACCCGTATTGCTGTTGTTTTTCGCCAACATAAAAACATCGCCCAATCTTAGAGCTTCGTGGTTATTTTTACCATAAAGTGTATCAAAAACCGCCTTTGTCAATGTCTCATTTTGAAAAGCATAAACGGCTCGAACAGTTGAAAACAAAGCTATTGCACCACCATTAGGGTTTAAAAGAGCCGCTTCGCCTGCACTAACTTCTTTCGGATTGTCGTAACCTGAAAAAGAGCATGTTGCCGTAATGATTAAAGGCAGACGGTCTTTGTTGCGCCATGCTTCAAGGTCTTCACGCAGTAAAATCCGTTCTTGTGCCAATCCTTTA
>JAYTUR010000094.1:0-2789 GCA_043744475.1 Saprospiraceae bacterium
GCATCATGTCCAGCAGGTGGTACAAAAACGTTTTTAAAAGGCGTAAATGACGTGATTTTACCGTTGCAAACTGAATTTTGAGCCACGCCGCCTGTGATACAAACACTATCGAGACCCGTTTTGTCATGCAAGTCTTTAAGCATATAAAAAACCACCTCTTCGCATACTTTCTGAACAGAAGCGGCCAAATCCTTATGGTATTGGGTCAAAGGCTCATCTTTTTTCCGTGCCGTACAAAAAGTCGTTTCCATATAATCAGTATATAACGTACCAATTTGTGGGTCGCCACCTTCCCAAGCCATCTGAATACCAGTTTTGAAATGCTTAAAAAACTTAGGATTCAATTCAAAAAGTCCATTGGGTTTTAAAATGACCGCACGGTGCACTTCTTCGACATATTTAGGTGTGCCATAAGGGGCTAAGCCCATGACTTTATATTCATCGCCATAGTGCGGAAAGCCCAAAAGTTGCGTAAAAGTCGTATAAAATACGCCCAATGAATGTGGATATGAAACACTGTCAAGCACTTTTATCTTATTGCCTTGACCGACTGCGCGCATCGTTGACGTAAAATCACCAAAACCATCAACGGAAAGAATCGCGCATTTGTCGAAAGGCGACACCATGAAAGAAGACGCAATATGGCTCCTATGATGCTCCACATAATAAATAGGTGCTTTGACGTATCGTATGTCAAAATTGAGCCTTTCAGCTATCTCTTTCTTTAAGTTTTTGATTTTAATTGAGTTTTTCGCCCTTGAGCCCAATGATTTTAAACTAAAAGCATTACCCAAAGTGTAAAGGATTTTTTCGCCCAATTTAGCCCTTGGGTCACGTGAAATGGTGATATAATCCACATCTCCCAATGTTATACCTGCTTCTTGCAAGCAAAACTTAATGGATTCGGTGGGTAAACCTGCCCAGTGTTTGTGGCGACGGATACGTTCCTCTTCGGTCGCCGCGATGAGAACACCATTTTTATAGATACACGCTGATGAGTCGCCATGAAAGGCGTTTAATCCGAGAATAATCATAAGAAATAATTTAAAGATTTAAGAATTAGGTTCGCTTTTTGAAAAATACTGAGGGGGTAAAAAATCCAGATATTTACACAAAAGGTTTATATTCAACAAGTTATATTGTTTTTTTTGAGCCAATAAGACAAAACAACCATTTGCCATATTTTAACATGAGAAGAATTTTCGCCATTCGTTTTTTGGAACAACGACCATTCTTCTCGAATACCGTGTCCGTTAAAGACATCGTATTGAGCCAAATAATCAATGTGTTCTTGACAAAATGAATGCAATTCATGCAACAACCAATGTTTCCAAGGAAAGGAAAAGCCCATTTTGGGGCGATACACTATTTCTTCGGGCAATAAATCATCAAGCGCACCAACCAATAAAGCCTTTGGCGTTGACTTATCAAATTTGAACGCATCGGGTACTTTCAAGACGTATTCCACTAATTTGTAGTCAAAAAATGGTTCACGCACCTCTAGGGCAGATGCCATACTGAATTGGTCAGTGTCTTTTAGCAACACATTGAGTGTATAACCCAGCAGTTCACCCATCGTAAAATGGCTTAAAGCTGGCAACTTTTCAATCGCCATTTGACGCTCTTTGAGCAGTTGATGTATTGTTGATTCCGTTGTTTTTCCTCCATTCAAAAAGGCATTGACCTCCCCCTCAGTATTAATGCGCCGCATTTGAGGGTAAATATCTTCAATAGCGGGTTCGGGTGCATTCAATATGTCAAGGAAGCGTTTTGCCTTCGGATTTGAAGGCATAGTCTTACCAACCAATGACAAGAAAGGGCTTCTAATGGCTTGTGGAATGCGCCAATACAAGGGAAAAGCTGTTTTTATCTTTTGAAAATGTCGAAAATAAGAGTATCCTGCAAACAATTCATCACCACCTAAACCAGACAGAGCCACTGTAATACCTGCATTTTTAGTTGCTTTTGAGACAACATAAGTGTTCAAACCGTCACCACTCGGTGCATCCATCGCATCTAAAGCTGTTGGTAATTCCTTCAAAAAATCATCGGGTGTGAGCCGAATGGTCGTGTGATTTGTATTGTATTTTTTAGCAACAATATCCGCAAAACGCGATTCATCGAACTGTTTTTCAGCAAAACTAACCGTAAAAGTATCAATCGGGCGTTCCGAGGCTTGCGCCATCAATGCCACAACTGCAGTCGAATCAATGCCGCCCGATAAAAATGCACCCAACGGCACATCACTCATCATTCGGCGTTCAATGGAAGCAGTGAGCAGCTCTCTGACCTTTTTTTGAGCCGTTTCTTTGTTCGGAATCTCAAAACCGTTTGGCGATGTTTCTGCTCGCCAGTAAAAGGTTTTTTGCATCCCTTTTGCCGACACGATGGCATACTCACCGGGCATGAGTTGAAAAATATTTTTTATGATCGTTGCAGGTGCATAAACGCTTTGAAAACTAAGGAAATCACGCAAAGCCTCTTTATCCGCTTGTCGCGGAATAAAGCCCGAACTGAGCATGGAACGGATTTCAGAAGAAAATACAAAGTATTGATTATCAATATAATAATAAACAGGCTTGATGCCCAATCTATCCCTTACAACGAAAAGCGTTTGCTCAATTTTATCCCAAATCGCAAAGGCAAACATGCCATTTAGGTGCTTCAAACAATCTGCACCCCACTTAATATATGCCGCTAAAATGACCTCTGTATCTGATGTGGTCTTAAAATTATAGTCAGACAAAAGCGGTTTGACATCAAGATAATTATAGATTTCACCATTAAAA
>JAYTUR010000095.1:0-2787 GCA_043744475.1 Saprospiraceae bacterium
TCGTGGGCTGACTTTCAACGCAAATATTTGACCCGTGAGGACGGCTACAAATATGAGTGGCTAAACGGTACTATTGAAAAAACGAAACGAACAATGGACTACACACAATTTTACATTTTGAGCAATCTGCTTGAAAAATTTAGTGAACTTCAATCAATTCATAATGTTGATGGTAATTTGATTAGCGAAGGGGATGTCTTTTTTCTTGAGAAACATCGCCGACCTGACATCGCCTATTTCAATGCGCAACAAATTGATGCGGCAGCGGATGGCGTTAATCCTGTTCCTAAATTTGTCATCGAAGTTATATCAAATACTGATGCGATAAACCGTGTTAACCTCAAAATGGGCAATTACCGCGATGCAGGTGTTGCCGTTGTGTGGCATATTTTCCCTCAGGTTCAAGAAGTACACATTTATTGTGGCGACAATTTGGATACGGTTTATATCAAAAGGGGGGGTATGATTTGTTCTGTTGAACCCGTATTGCCTGACTTTAAAATGCCTGTTTCAGATATTTTTAAGAGAAAGAACTCATAATGTATTTATACAGAATGCATTAACGACGGTGAAGTTTTAAACTTCGCCGTCGTTTTAATTAAATCTTACCAGAAACCTTTCCCCGCTTAATAAACTGTCCATAACCTTTCCCAACCAAGCAATCGCCTTTGTCAATCGCGATTTGACCCCTAAGTAAAACTGTCTCTACTTTGCCTATTAATTTCCAACCTTCGTAGCCAGAATAGTCAACATTCATGTGGTGCGTTTTTGCAGACAATTGATGTTCTTTATTTGGATCAAAAATAACCAAATCGGCATCAGAACCAACGGCAATTGTGCCTTTGCGGGGATACATGCCGAATATCTTTGCTGCATTGGTCGAAGTCACTTCGACGAATTTATTGAGCGTAATTTTTCCTTTGCCGACCCCCTCAGTATAAAGCAGTTCCAAACGGTTTTCTATCGCAGGATGCCCATTGGGTATTTTAGAAAAGTCGTCTTTACCCATTAATTTTTGTTCCCAAAAGAATGGGCAATGGTCGGTGGCAACAACTTCAATGATGCCTTGATTGATGGCTGCCCACAAGTGAGTCTGGTCTTTTTTTTCGCGCAATGGCGGCGACATCACCCATTTTGCGCCTTCAAAATCGGGTTTTTCGTAGAGCGATGCATCTAAAAGGAGGTATTGAATACACGTTTCACCAAAAACCTTTTGATTGCGAAAAGTGGCTTGACGTATCGCATTGACCGCCCCTTCACACGTCATGTGTACGATATAAATGGGGCATTTGTTATAAAAACCAAAGTCCGTAAAACGGTGAGAAGCCTCCCCCTCAGTAATTTCAGGTTGCGAAAGGTAGTGATAAACTGGCGTGAGTTTCCCTTCTGAACGGTGTTTGGCAACCAAATAATCAATCATATCGCCATTGGTTGCGTGGGCTGTCACCATGCCGCCAACCCGCCGTACTTCTTGCATCAAACCATTCATTTGTCTGTCGTCAATCATCAATGCGCCGCGATATGCCATGAACATTTTGAAGGACGTAATACCTTCTTTTTCAACCAAAGGCTCAATTTCCGCTTTTGTTTCGTCATTAAAATCCGTGACTGCCATGTGAAAAGAATAATCGCCCACCGCATTGCCGCGTGCCCGACCCGACCATTCTTCAAAAGCAGCATACAGTGAATGACCTTGTTTTTGAAGAATAAAATCTATAACTGTTGTCGTGCCGCCATGAAGGGCAGCCCGCGTACCTGTTTCATAAGTATCGCTTGAAAAAGTGCCCATAAAAGGCATTTCAAGATGAACGTGTGGGTCAATACCGCCTGGAAAAATGAGTTTGCCTGTCGCATCTATGGTTTGAGTGACCCCCTCAGTATTCAAACCCCAATGAGGGTTTCCTATGGCAACTATTTTTTCATCTTCTATCAGAATGTCGGCTATATAATCGGCATCGGCAGTGATGATGCGCCCGTTTTTTATCAAGGTCTTCATAATTCCGTTTTATTTATTAATTCGAACAAATCTAATCCAGAGTTTCAAAAGTAGGAAAAAAAGTAATAAATATTTACATCTTTGAAAAAAGTCTGGACTTTATCCTATAACGTTTTACATTTTCCTCGTCTGTTTTTGGTGTTTTTTGGGGAATGACTTGTGTCAACGGGAGAGCCCACAAAGGTTGTTGTAAGCGACATCAAAAATCTTACAAGGTAGGGAACAAACTGTGTTTTGTACGGAATGAACCGTGTTTTGTACGGAACGAACCGCGTTTTGTACGGAACAAATTGCGTTTTGTACGGAATGAACTGCGTTTTGTACGGAACGAACTGCGTTATGGACTGAATGAATCGCGTTTTGTACAAAACGAACCGCGTTATGGACTGAATGAACCGCGTTATGTAGGGAACGAAACTGCGTTATGTACTGAATGAACTGCGTTATAAACGGAACAGAACGTGTTTTAAAGTGAAATCATGACTTTATATGGTCATATAGAGCACGGAATGGTATAAAATGTGCTCAAGAGGTCGCATTGCAAAGGGAAAAGTAAAAGTTATTTGTCATAAGCGGTAGATTAAAGAGGGCAAAGACTCCAAAAGATAGTGGGTTGTTGATGAAAAATTGACATCAGCGCCGCCATTCATTTTTTTGGATGTTGGTGAGTATTTGGGGAAGAGGTGCACCGAGCAGGAAAGCCGCCGAAGAGCAGAGAAAAGCGGAGGACAAACGTTAAAATAACCCACGGCTTCAGCCATTCATCTTTTAAAGTATGTGGCTAAAGCCGA
>JAYTUR010000096.1:0-2785 GCA_043744475.1 Saprospiraceae bacterium
AATTCGCAAGGCAATGAAGCGTACCCTTCAATGGATGGCGACACCTTGTATTTTTCATCTGATTTTTTTACGGGTATGGGTGGCTATGATATTTTTAAAACCTTCAAACTTAAAGATGGTTCGTGGGCAAATCCTTTGAATATGAAGCCACCGATTAATTCTGGTTCAGATGATTTTGGTTTTGTCATTGATAATCAAGCCGTTAAGAAAGATGGCGTGTTTCAACAAGGCTATTTTACATCGAATAGAATAGGAGGGAAGGGCAACGATGACATTTATAAGTTTGAACGCCGCACACCGCCACCGCGTCCCGTCGTAATTGTTCCAGAGAAGCCAAAAGAGACTAAAATTGAATATAAAAAGACGCTCGACATCATTGTTTTAGAAAAGGTTTTTCAAGTTTCTGATAATCCAAATTCAAAAGTTTTAGGTCGTAAACCTTTAACCGATTCAAAAGTCACGATTAGTTTTAATGGTAAAAAGCGAGAATTGACCGTTAATACTGAGGGGGTCGCTTCACTTGATTTAGATGAGAATACAGACTACGCTTTCATTGCCTCTCACGAGGGCTACTTGAATAATTCCGAAAAATTCACCTCAAAAGGCTTAGGCAAAGACCCCGCTAATCCAATTCAGAGATTTGAAGTAGAAATTGTTTTGGATAAAATCTACAAAAACAAAGAAATTACCCTTGATAATATCTACTACAACTACGATAAATGGGACATTCGGACAGATGCTGAACCGACTTTGATAAAATTAGCGCAAACTTTGTCGGAAAACCCAAACATTAAAATCCAATTGTCCAGTCATACCGACTGCCGTGGCAAAGATGATTACAATGCGACATTAAGTCAGAAAAGAGCAGAATCGGCTGTTAACTTCTTGATTTCTAAGGGTATATCAAGTGAACGTTTGGTCGCAAAAGGTTATGGCGAGTCGCAACCTGCGGTCGTTTGTGATTGTGCGAAATGTACGGAAGACCAGCATCAAGCGAACAGAAGGACGACTTTTAAGGTTTTGGAATGAAATAGAACACGGATTTTATTGATGGAACTGAATTATACTGTTTTTAATTTAGCAGCGTAAATCAGTCTCATCAGTAAAATCCGTGTGTCATCACTTATTATAATTCATCTTAAACTTCGACAAATCAGGCTTCACTTTTCGCTTTCTTTTCACTTCATAATCATAAATTGTTTTGCCTAAATGAGCCATAAAAGGATAGCCAACCGTTTCATAATCATATTTGTCATCGTTAAATACTTCATCTGAATTGCAGTAAATGACGGCGGTGAGCATAAACTCAATCTTTTTTTCAAAGTCAACGATATAGGCATTGTCCAACAAAAAACCGTAGGCATCACCGACTTTATTAAAAATGCGAATCGAAGGCGGTATCGGCTTTTTTGTATCGCCAAACATCAAAAATTTGCAATAACTGTCATACATCGCCGTGTCTTTGGCGTAAGGTGGATTGCTTGTTTCTGTTGGAAATTGGGACATATACTTGTAAATCAGCTTGTAATCATCGTCTTTTAAGTCAAAACGCTGTTTTTTCGGTACACTTTCTGGAAAAAGTACCCCCCTCAGTATCGCCTGTTGATTTTCAAGCGGAAAGCAGTTTTTGTAGGTAAAATCAAAAGGTTCATTCACCAATTTGTTGCCTTGCATATATCCTTTTCCCAATTTAATCGGTGTTGCAGGTTCATAAACTTTTGGATTGACAAGCATCGGTTGCCGATAAATATCGGTCAACATCAGTTCATCGCTTTCCGTTTTATTTCTAAAAACAATGGGGTTTGACCGCCTATTTTGTTCTCTCGTCAGCGGTATTTGTAAACGATGAACGATCCGTAAGTCTTTGTAGCCTTTTTTATACAGCGTTTCATTAAACGCTTCTTGTCCTATGAACTCATACAAACGATTAAATGCATCATTGTCACTCACCAAAAGAATCTTTTTGATATAATGTTCAATCGTCGGCATACCGCCATTTTCAAGATTTGATTCGTCCGTCGTTTGCTTGATTTGACCCTCAAAAGCAGAATCCGACAACATCCATGATTGACGTGTTAAACCTTTGATATTCAAATGATTAATCTTTTCTAAAGCCAATAAACAAGCAGGCAACTTCACCGTTGAAGCAGGATAAAAATACGCGTCTTTGTTGATGCGATATGCATAACTTCTAAAAGTCGGCGCATTATTTTTGTCTCTATCAATTTGTGTATAAAGGATTTGAACGCGGTATTTTGCAGGTTCTGCAAGGATTTTACCAAACAGTTCTGGTTTCTTTTTTAGAATATTGACGAGTAATTTGTCGGTTCTTTCTTGCGAGAAAGCGGTGTTCAAGCATAAGATGAATAATAAAATGAGTGCTTTTTTCATATTTAAAGTGTTTGGTTTGAAAAATTTTTCCGAAAAATAAAAAAGAAGTGCAATAAGATGTTCACGCAGCACTTCTTTTTTAGGCCCCTCAGTAATTTTGATGCTTTTAACATAATTGTTTTTTACACGTAATTATTAAACAATTTATAAGTTATTTAATAATAGATGTTTATAAAATATAGGAATAAAAATGTGAAATGTACCTATTGAATGCTTTTTTTTTGGCTTCTGTTTTGCCTAACTATGTGCAATAGACTTACAAAAACGAATTTTACAATTTAATTCCATGACAGAAGAAACTAAAACACAAACTACGGAGTGGAGCGTGGTTCGCTTAAATTATGCAGAACCTTTTGAACTTTTTTTGATAAAATCTCTGAAACCCTTTGTGAAC
>JAYTUR010000097.1:0-2783 GCA_043744475.1 Saprospiraceae bacterium
GCTGTGCCAACAAATCAAAAAAAATAAATTGAGCGTCCATTCCCCCTTTTCCGGCGGCGAAGCCGACGTTTTAAGCGTAAAAATTTAACGGACTATTGAGTAAGAAGAACAAAGAAATTGATATTACTCACAGCTTTTCGAGCGTAACGAAAAACAGTGAGTAATTGTCACTTTATTTTTGCCCAACACTCAAATATAAATACAGCTATGCCAATCTCTTGGTTAAACCCTTTGCTCTTGGATTTTCCTGACCCCGAAACGGTGGATTCTGACGGTATCATTGCCGTTGGCGGCGATATGACACCAGAAAGGTTACTCGAAGCCTACAAAAACGGTATTTTTCCTTGGTACAATATTGATTATGAGCCGATTCTGTGGTGGTCGCCTGACCCACGCATGGTTCTTTTTCCTGATGAATTGAAGGTATCAAAAAGCATGCGTCCACTGTTTAATCAAAAAAAATTCACCGTCACATATAATAAACACTTTGAAAAAGTGATGCGCAACTGTATGAACCATACGAGAGATGGTCAAAGCGGTTCATGGATAAATGACGATATGATTGCGGCTTATACGACCCTAAACCGTTGGGGTTTTGCACATTCTGTTGAAGTATGGGAAGGCGACGCATTGGTTGGTGGTTTATATGGTATTTCGTGGGGGCGTATTTTTTTTGGCGAAAGTATGTTTGCGTATAAATCAAACGCATCAAAATTTGGTTTTATTTCTTTTGTTCAAAAACTAAAATCATTGGGCTTTCAACTCATTGATTGTCAACAGGAAACGGCACATTTGACAAGTTTGGGTGGGAAAATTATACCCCGTTCTGAATTTTTAAAACTGGTAAAAGCTAATAAAGACGAAGGACATTTATTGGAAAACATGGATATTAATTCTATAATTGTATAAAAAATATATTGTTATACGCCTTTTTTGCTTGAAAAATACCCCCCTCAGTATTTTGAGGTTAGAAAACTAAAAACTACCTTTCGGAGTATTACAAACATATTACTAACAAACCAAACATACTCCGAGAAGATGCTCGTCAAAACCTACGCAGGAGCCGTTCATGGTATCGAATCAACAACCATAACCGTCGAAGTCAGTGCAGGTGGTCTGCCACCACAAAATGAAGATAAAAAAATTCCAACCTTTTACTTTCTCGTCGGCTTGCCCGATAGTGCGGTCAAAGAAGGTTGGCAACGTATTGAAGCCGCGTTGATAAACTCAAAGTTCGGTATGCCACGTATGAAACTTGTGGTTAATCTCGCACCCGCAGACCTACGAAAAGAAGGTGCTGCCTATGATTTACCCATCGCTATCAGTGTTTATGCCGCTGCTAATGGCTTGCATTTCAATGATTTAGAAAATTTTATTATCGTTGGCGAATTATCACTCGATGGTTCAGTGCGTCCGATAAAGGGGGCTTTGCCGATGGCAATACAAGCTCGTTATGAAAAATTTAAAGGCATTATTTTACCAAAAGCTAATGCTCGTGAAGCCGCTATTGTCAGTGGCATTGAAGTCTATGGCATCGAAAATCTAAGAGAAGCCATTGAGTTTTTTGACGGCACACGGCAATTAGAACGGGTAGTTGTGGATACACGTGCAGAATTTGCGGCTCAAAACAGCATCTACGACGTTGATTTTTCAGACGTACGCGGTCAAGAGAACATCAAACGGGCGCTTGAAATTGCTGCCGCAGGTGGTCATAATGCCATTCTCATTGGTCCACCAGGTGCGGGTAAAACCATGTTGTCAAGGCGTTTACCGACCATTTTACCACCTTTAAACCTGCATGAAGCCTTAGAAACGACTAAAATTCACTCCGTTGCGGGCATTTTACCACCCGAAGCCTCACTTGTGGCAAAACGCCCATTTCGGTCGCCGCACCATACAATTAGCGATGTGGCTTTGGTCGGTGGTGGCTCAACGCCGATGCCGGGTGAGATTTCATTGGCGCACAATGGCGTTTTATTCCTCGATGAATTACCTGAATTCAAGCGAACGGTCCTCGAAGTGATGCGGCAACCGATGGAAGAGCGGCGTGTGACGATTTCAAGAGCAAAATTGACAATAGACTATCCTGCGAGTTTTATGCTCATTGCGTCCATGAACCCTTGCCCTTGTGGGTATTATAACCACCCTGAAAAGCCTTGTGTGTGCGGTTTTGGCGTTGTAAAACGTTATTTATCAAAGATTTCGGGTCCTTTACTCGACCGGATAGACCTGCACGTTGAGGTTGTACCCGTCAAATTGGAGGAGTTGACGAGTGTGCATCATCAGTCTGAAACAAGTGTTGACATTGCGGCGCGTGTTGTTCGTGCAAGAGACATACAAGACGAGCGATTTAAAAACCATAAAGGCGTTTACAGTAATGCGCACATGCCAAGCCGATTGGTGCGTGAAGTTTGCAACCTCGATACTGAGGGGTTGGAATTGTTGAAAACAGCGATGGCTCGACTGCAACTTTCTGCCCGTGCTTATGATCGTATCTTGAAAGTAGCGCGAACAGTAGCCGATTTAGCTGAATGTGAGCATATTAAGCCTGAACATTTGGCGGAAGCGATACAGTTTAGAAGTTTAGATAGAGCAAATTGGGCGGGATAAAGAAGTCATTGGTCATTAAGTCAATAGTCATTATTATACATAACGAATGTAGGGTTTTCTTATAAAACTTTTTTTGCCCTTACAGGGCGGATTAAAGTTAATGTTCAGAACTTATTGCTACCCATGTTATGCACCTAACGGCGCAATTACCTGACAATATAAGCGCCGTTAGG
>JAYTUR010000098.1:0-10856 GCA_043744475.1 Saprospiraceae bacterium
GTCATCGTTCCAGAAGGGCAAAACAAAGCGGCTTCTTTACCAAACATCGCCGCCGCCATCGCTTCGAGGGCATTTACTGAGGGGTCTGTGCCAAACACATCATCGCCGACTTCGGCTTGCATCATAGCTGCCAACATCGGGGCAGTTGGTTTGGTAATGGTATCTGAAATAAGGTTTATCATGTCAATGATTTGATTTTTGATATATGATTGTAAAGTTTGCAAAAATAAAAAGTCTCGCCACCATGCAGCGAGACTTTTTGTTTTTTATTTTGGATTCAATCAATCACCATCAATCAAATTGCCCAAAGTACCTAAGATACTGCCCTCTTCACGTCTATTTGTGGGTGCGGCATAAGACAAAATGCGGCTTGCCAAACGGCTGATGGGTATGGTTTGAATCCACACTTTCCCGGGTCCACGTAGCGTGGCATAAAAAAGCCCCTCACCACCAAACATGACGTTGCGGATGCCTTTGATAAATTGAATGTCGTAATCCACTTGTTGCGTAAACGCCACGATGCAGCCTGTATCCACACGCAACATTTCACCCGCCGCCAATTCACGTTCAACGACTAAGCCGCCAGAATGAACGAAAACCATGCCGTCGCCTTCAAGTTTTTGCATGATAAAACCTTCGCCGCCGAACAAGCCTGTGCCGAGTTTACGCTGAAATTCAATGCCAATAGCCACGCCTTTTGCGGCAGCCAAAAATGAATCTTTTTGTGCGATGATTTTACCGCCGTAGAATGACAAATCGAGTGGAATAATTTTACCTGGATAGGGCGCAGCAAAGGTCACACGTGCTTTTCCATTACCATGATTCGTAAAAGCAGTCATAAAAAGGCTCTCGCCCGTGAGTAGCCGTTTTCCTGCTGAAAAGAGTTTACCGATAAATCCTTTGTCTTGTCCTGTGCCATCGCCAAATATTGTGGACATTTCGATGGCTTCATCCATCATCATAAAGCTGCCCGATTCAGCAACGGCGGTTTCTTGTGAGTCAAGTTCAACTTCGACGCATTGTATCTCTTCGCCGTAGATTTTGTAGTCAATTTCGTGGTTTTGCATTGATTATCACTGATTTAAACTGATTAATAGATTGTTACGTTTTTTTTACATCCCCTCAGTATGAAGCAGTCTATAATACTAACGGCTAAAAAGTACTGGAAGTTCTCGAAAAAAGCCAATAATGATCGTTCATGGACAAAAAGGCATCGCTCAAAGACGAATTTTGTTGAAAAGTAGATAAAATACTGAGGGGGTCAAATTGTATATCTACTACTATCGAGCTTGAGCAATATCGCTAACATCGCCGTAAAGCCCAAAAGGGACGAGCCGCCGGCAGACACAAACGGCAACGGAATGCCGATAACAGGGACTAATCCCATGGTCATCCCAATATTTATGAAAAAATGGAAGAAAAAAATACCCGCCAAGCCATAGCCATACAGTCGTGCGAAGTTGAGTTTCTGTCGCTCTGCTATTTGTACAATGCGAACGAGAAAGAGGACAAAAATGGCTATGACCGCAAAAACACCTACGAAACCCTGCTCTTCACCTATGGTACAAAAAATAAAATCAGTCTGTTGTTCGGGAACAAAATTGAGCTTTGTCATCGCGCCTTCAAGGTATCCTTTACCCTGAAAACCGCCTGAACCAATGGCTAATTTAGAGTTATTGAGGTTATATGCCGCACCATGTGGGTCAACTTTGTCAGGGCGTAACCAAACATCAATTCGGTCTTGTTGGTGCTTTTTCAAGATGTTTTTGAAAGTAAAACTGGTCGAATAAACGACAATTGCACTCAATAATAATGCTCCTGCTGTTAAAATAACCATTCGAAAGCGTCCACGCCGACTGTGCACAACGATATAAATTAAGACAGAAATGAGCATCACAAACAAGGCGATGTCCTGTTGTGTATTAAAAAACAAATAGGCGGACACAATGATAACGGCGATGGTTAAAGCGAGCCAAATGCGCTGTCTCCGAACGATATTGAAAGCAAAAATGAGCGATGAAATCATCATCAGATACATCACGACCTCATTTGGGTTTTGCTCGAAAAGCAAGGCAATAATAAAAACAGTCAGCACTGAAAAGGCAATAAGATAGGGCACACCCGACAGTCCTTCACGGTACAACATGATGCTGAATGATAAAAAAACAAGCATCGAACCAGCATCGGGCTGCAACATAATAAGGCACATTGGCAAGGCGAGTAAGCCCAAAATGGTCAATGTCGCTTGATTATCGCGGAATGAGGTACTCGGAGAGGATAAATAACTGGACAGAACCAAACACGTCCCGAGTTTGGCAACCTCGACAGGCTGAAAACCGAAACCCGCAATGCTGAACCACGCTCGTGCGCCATTGATTTCTTTACCAAAAATAAGGACTAAAATGAGTAAAAGAATGCCCCCGCCATAGACGGGATAGGCAAAAACACGCCAAAATTTGGCATCAATAGAAAATATGACTAAAATTAGAAGTGAGGCAATGATGATGAACATCGTTTGCTTACCGACAACGGTTTTCAGCATGAACTCGTTGAAATCGTTTGTATAACCCTGTTTGTAGCCGACAGCGTATATCATCATCCAACCAATACCCACAAGTGCTAAGTACAACGACAGTAACACCGAATCAATTTTCCCACCACCTGATGCGTCTTTGGCTATCATTTCTTAGTTAATTTCAATAAAAATTTAAGTCCTTTAACAAGGTATGAGTCATTCTTATAAACAGTTCTATTGCAATGATTTATGTGAAAATTTAAACAACAATCATTTTAGCAAATGACAAATGACTATTTATACTGAGGGGGGCGTTTCTGTATTTTCTAATTCATCACCTCCGCAACTGAAACTTTATCCGTAACGATATAAGCGTCAGGATAGTTTTTCTTAATGGTTTGCAAATAATTTGCAGCACCGTCCCGCTTGGCAAATGCGCCCACACGAATGCGATAATACGGTTGTGCTTGAGACCAAGTAACGGGTACGCCTTGATAAATCGCTGAAAAAGACGACATGACTTGGTCCACTTTCCGACGGTCGGTTGTTGCCATAAGTTGGATGCGGTAACCATCAATCATTTGATTACTTGTTGTCACTTTATTCACGCCTGTGTAGAGTTCCATCATTTTTGTAATAGTAGGTTCTTCACTGATGGTAATTCCTTGTGCTTTTGAGATGACAAGGGCGAAAAAGACGATTAGAATACTTAAAATGCCTTTTCTCATAATGCTTTGTTTTTATTTTAATTAATTATTTTTATGAACCCTGAGCAACTTTTGCAAAGTTCTGCAAGATAATCCAAATATCATTTTAAAAGTGACCTTTTTTTCATTTCTTTTAAGCAAAATCACTTTTTTAACGGTTTTTAAACCTTATTTTTTCAAACTCAAATCCGTTGGCAAACCGTCTAAACTCACTAAATTGTTTTGTTGACTGTATTCTAACATGCCTTCACGTCCTTTTTTTTCTGCCCAATCGAAATGAATTGTCCGTTCACCCACGTAGTCGTACAAAGGTATGCCATAGCCACACGAGGTTTGCACCATATCAACATCTGCTACGATGATTTGCCGTGTGCTTGGATAAATCGTAAAATGGGACGCATACAAATCCCACCCCTCAGTATCGGGCAGCACTGCGAAGCCTTTGCCATAAAACCGCAAAATATTGGGCGGACCTTCAAACGAGCAAAACATAAACGTTATCCGCCCATTTTCAAGCGTATGCGCCGATGTTTCGTTGCCGCTGCTAATTAAATCCATGTAAGCCACTTGATTTTCAGACAAAATCCGAAAAGAATCTAAGCCTTTTGGCGACAAATTGACCCGTCCGTCACCACTCAAAGGGGCGGTGCTGACGAAAAAAATATGCTGTTTTTCAGCAAAAGCCTTGTGCGCAGGCTGAATGGAATCGAAAAATTTACCCATGTTTCGTTATTGGTTATTTATTATTCGTTTTTATGACATAATGCTAAAAATGTGACCCCCCCTCAGTACTCTGCCCAAAAAGTTCATTGTATTAATTTTAAGGTGCGTCGCACCGATACCGTTTATAGAAAAGCCACAAACCTCGCTTTCCCTAAGGTGTGTCGCACCGTCACCGAGTATATTGCCTTATTAATTAGGTGTCGGTGCGACGCACCTTAATCAAAATTCGGAAATGCGGTTGTTCTATAAACGGTGGCAACCCTAACGGGTTTTTGCTGAAATTACTTCAATAAACTTTTTGGTCACACTACTTAGAATACATTCATAATCAATGCTTTATACGCATTTCTCACTACTAAATACTCATATCTCCCTACTCAGCTCAAATATTTCCCCACAATCGGCACGCGTCGTCCTGCGCCAAAGCCTTTGTTGGAAACGCGTAAAACAGGCGCAGTTTGTTCTCTTTTAAATTCATTGACATTGACCAACCGCAAAATGCGATTGACTAAGGCTTCATCGAAACCCATTTTTACCAATTCTTTAGGTCCTTGCCGTTTTTCGATGTATTGAAACAAAACTTTATCTAAAATGTCATAATCGGGTAGCGAATCCGAGTCTTTTTGATTCGGACGCAACTCCGCAGACGGTGGTTTTTCGATACTACTGAGGGGTATTACTTCGCCATCTTTGTTGATAAATCGAGCGAGGGCATACACCTCCATTTTATACACGTCGCCAATAACAGAAATGCCGCCACACATATCGCCGTATAAAGTGCCATAACCCACAGCCATTTCTGACTTGTTGGTGGTGTTCAACAATATATTGCCAAATTTATTTGAAAACGCCATGAGCAACATGCCTCTGACTCGGGCTTGCAAATTTTCTTCCGTTAGATTATGGGGAAAACCCCAAAAATGCGGTGTCAATGTCTGCATAAACGATTGATAAATCGGTTCAATCGGTATCACATCGTATTGAATACCTAAATTTTCAGCCAATTGCCGCGCATCATTCACAGAGTGGTCACTTGAATATTGCGACGGCAAGAGGATACAACGTACATTGTCCGCACCTAAAGCCCTTGCTGCTAATACCGCCACAACAGCCGAATCAATGCCTCCAGACAAGCCTAAAATCGCTTTTCTCAAACCCATTTTTCTAAAATAGTCTTGAATACCAACGATTAGTGCATTGTGAATTAATGTTATTTTATCCTTTGGTTGTTCATGTGAAATGCCCCCCCTCAGTACTTCGTCCAAATCGTAAACCCGCAGACACTCTTCAAAATAGGGCATTTCATCAAATACTTTTCCGTCAGGCGACATGACGATTGAGCCACCATCAAAAATAATATCCGTTTGTGCGCCCGAATGATTGGCATAAAAAACAGGCACTTTATAACGTTCCACATTGGTTCTTATGACGTGAATGCGGTCGGGTGCATGGTCATAACTGAAAGGCGATGCTGAAATATTTATCATCAAATCAGGCTTTTCGTCCATCATTTCATCCATTGGGCAGATGCGGTACAAAGGGTTTTCATTGCCGACATTCCAAATGTCTTCACAAACCGTTAGGGCAATTTTCTTACCTTTAAACGTAAAAGTCTGCCATGAATCGGCGGGTTCAAAGTAGCGATATTCATCAAAAATATCATAAGTTGGCAGCAGCGTTTTGTGCTGAACGTGCTTGATTTCACCATCGGCTAAGAAAAAAGCAGAGTTAAATAGGTCTTTGCCTGCCACATCAGGATTGTGAGACGGCGAACCGACGACGATGGCAATGCCTTTTGCCATTTCAGCCAATTTGCCAACAGATGCGTAAGATTTACTGATAAAATCCTCAAATTCTAAGAAGTCGCGCGGTGGATAACCACAGGTCGCAAGTTCGCCAAAAACGACAATATCGGCTTTCAAGGCTTTGGCTTTTGTCACCATGCCTTGCATTTTTTCTAAATTTCCTTCAAAATTACCTATGTGGTAGTTGAGTTGAGCGAGTGCTATTTTCATAAAAGTGTTGTGCGATATGATTATTGGAAGTCAAAAAGACCCCCTCAGTATTTTTATAAATTTTAAGCAAAAATAAACAAAAAATACACCTTCCCGAAAGTTTGAAACTTTCGGAAAGGTATTGAAGCAGTACATTATGGTGTTTTCACCTTCTTCGTAATCCGCAACCGTTCATCACGATTCGCTATTTCGCAAGCCGTATAAAAAGCCAATTTTACAATCTTTGTCATTTTTTCGAAATTGATTTTATCAATCGTATCCGTTGGGCGGTGATAGTCGGCGTGTGTGCCATTGAAGTAAAAAATAGCGGGAATGCCCTTTTCTGCAAAATTGTAGTGGTCGCTGCGATAATAGTAGCGATTGGGGTCATTTTCGTCGTTATAAGTATAGTCCAACGTCAATTTTGAATACTTATCATTCATTTTTTCGTTCACATCATGCAAGTCTTGACTCAATTTATCTGCGCCGATGACGTAGATATAGTTCGGATTGCCCGCCTTTTCATATTTTTCGTCCACCCGTCCAATCATATCAATATTGACATCAGCCACCGTTTTATCTAAAGGAAAAACAGGATATGTCACGTAATATTTCGACCCCAACAAACCTTTTTCTTCGCCCGTCACAAGCATACACAAAACGCTGCGGCGAGGCCCATACCCTTGTTTTTTCGCTTCGCTCAAGGCTTGAGCAATTTCAAGAACGCCCGAAGTGCCGCTGCCGTCGTCGTCTGCACCATGATAAATATCGTTGCCGCGTTTGCCCAAATGGTCATAATGCGCTGTAACGACGACGATTTCATTCTTCAAAACAGGGTCGCTGCCTTCGATAAAACCCATAACATTGTTGCCAACCAATTGCTTGAAAAACTTATCCATTTTTATCGTCAATTGACAAGACAATGTGATATTTTTCGCTTTACCCGCATCACATTTGGCGCGTGCTTTGGCGAACCCCTCAGTATTTTTACCAATAATTTCCTTTGCCATATCGGGCGAAATGAAAACGTTGTTCGCATATTTATTGTCAGGCAATTCAACATCGCCTGTAATGTTGCGGCTGAACATTCGGCGATTCGCTTGAATATTATCCGCCAATTTAGGGTCAATAAACAAAACGGCTTTAACGCCTTTTTCAAACGCAACAGCTAATTTTTTTTCTACTGAAGACCATTCGGAAGGCGTTTTCGATTTAGAAATCAAGGAAATTGAGTCTTTTGACATAGGCTCACCCATATTTACGAGTATCACTTTTCCTTTGACATTTGCTTTTTTATAATCAGAATAACGCTTGTCATCAATGCCATAACCCATAAAAACGACTTCCGTAGCCTCTATTTTTTTATCTGCAACCGCCGAATTTAAGTAAGGCAAGGCATAAAAATTAAATTGATGCCGATAAGAATGGTCATTGATGCTCATACCGATATTATTCCAACCGTCATTGGTGTAAACGATGCGTTGAAAATAACTGTTATCCTTGCCCACTTTGGGCAAACCCAATTTTTCAAAATGCGAGGCGATGAATTGCGCCGCTTTAAAATTACCAACCGTACCCGTTTCACGCCCTTCAAGCGAGTCTGAAGTCAGCACCAATTCATATTTGTATAGGTCTTTTGCATCAATGGTTTCAGCAAAATCTGTTATAGCGGCTTTTTGTGCGGGCAAAAATGCCCCCCTTAGTATAAGAAGACAAAAAAATATTTTTTTCATTGAAGATGAAGTTTTAAAAATTGAAATTTAATTTGAATAGACATTAAAAACAAGCATTGTTCCTAAACGTCGCAAGTTAAACAAAGTTTTATTTCAGTTCTGACCTTTAAAACGGCATGATAAAGTTGATTTTTTTTCATATTAACAATAAATGGTATTATTTTTGCTGCATAACCATTGGACTACCAATGCTTTAGTTGGTAACCTCCATCCGAGATAAAACAACAGCATTTTTTTAGTTTAATCAAAACGATTCCTGAACATGATCAAAAAAATTCAATTCGTGGCAACGCTTGCGTGCCTTTCACTCTCCCTCCCTTCTTTCGCAGAAGAACTTGTTTTCATCAATGACGACCTCAGAACGGGCTTAAATAAAGCCTCAGGCGAAGGTAAACTGATTTTTCTTGAATTTTGGGCCAACTACTGTACGCCGTGTAAAATGATGGAAGAATATACTTTTACAGCCCCCTCTGTCATCGAGCGCATGAACGGCAGTTATGTACCTGTGAAAGTCAATATTCAAAGTTTTGACGGTTTTGACTTGAAAAATCAGTACAAAGTAACTGTTTTACCGACCATTATTGTCCTCGACTCGAAAGGTCGTCAAGTCGCTCGTTACGAAGAGTCTATGTCTGCCACTCAATTGTCTGCCATACTTGACAAGCACAATGTGCCACAAAACCGTAGTCGGTATGGCTCAATGGCGAATAATTATGCAATGGGCTTCAATAATCCTACAAATAAACCGATAACTGTTGATTCTCCCGTCAGGGCTTTCATTGCCCCTGCATCACCTGCGCCTATTGCAGTAAGGTCTTATAACAATACGCCAGAGAAAGCACCAACACCTGACCCTGTTGGAAATACCACCTCTGATGTGGGTGAAAAACGAGCCATTCCAACAAGTGGCTTTACCATTCAGACAGGTGCTTATGGACAGTTGATAAATGCACAACAAGTGGTTGCAGAGACGCGGTCAAAGGCGGGTAATCAGAAACAATTTATCATGCAAAGCAAAACAGGCGGAAAAACGACATATCGTATTTTCATTGGCAGTTTTGCAACGCGTCAAGAGGCAGATGCCTTTCGCAGAAAAGCCGCTATCGAAGGTTATGTGAGAGGTTTTGCTGAATTTGCTAAGAAAAAGGGATAATTTTTTGTCATCCTGAACGTAGTGAAAGAATGTAAATATTTACAATAGAAAAGAATTTAGATTCTTTCACTGCGTTCAGGATGACAAAAAATTAAAAAACCTCTCCATTTTGGACCATTTTCTTCAAAAGACGGGGTACTTTGAACCGTTGTCCATGCACTTTTTCATAAATCGCACATTTTTCGATGAAGGCAGCCACGCCATAATCATTGATATATTGAAAAACACCACCTCGCACTGACGGAAAACCCCAACCTTGAACACTACCAAAATTCCCTTCCGCCACTGTATTTATCACACCTTCATGTAAGCACCATAAAGATTCCAAAATCTGAACAAATAAGAGTCTTTCGGTCAATTCAGCAGCATTATACTGAGGGGTCTTCGTTTCGGCGTTCAAACCAAGCCACAGTTTTCGATTACCTTCGCGGTCGTATTCATAGAAACCTGCGCGCACATCACGCCCATTTCGCCCTTCATTTATCATCATATCTAAGGTCGCAACGGCGGGATGACGAACGTATTTTGGGCCATAAAGCTCTGCCGCTTGCCGTTCATATTCCGCAATCAAGTCCAAAGATTGGTCGTCTGCCCACACCAAAGGTCCATAGCGCATACCCGATTGAATGCCCAAGTTTTCAATCAAAGCAGGAGAAAAACCCTCTTGAAGCATCGCTATACCTTCTAAAATATAGGTATTGCGCACACGTCCACTGAAAAAGCCCCATGAATCCTTGACGACAATCGGAATTTTTTTTATCAATTTGATGAAATCAAAAGCCCTTGCAATCGTCTCATCGCTCGTCGCTTCGCCTTTTACAATTTCAACTAAAGGCTCTTCGTCAACGGGTCTAAAAAAACGCATCCCCGCAAAATTTTCAGCGTGGTGGGTTGTTTTACCCAATTTTGTAATCGGAATAGAACTTGTATTGGACGCAATGATGCAATATTGGTCGAGA
Organism: Saprospiraceae bacterium; assembly: GCA_043744475.1. GTDB lineage: Bacteria > Bacteroidota > Bacteroidia > Chitinophagales > Saprospiraceae > JAAFJT01. The sequence goes on from JAYTUR010000098.1 coordinate 9,785, forward strand.
TATCCTTCCGCTTCCTTAATGACTTTGGATTTTAATTGTTGATTTTCAAAAACGGCTTCTATAATAATGTCGCAGTTTTGAAATTCATCCATTTTTTCTGTTGCCAAAATGCGGTTCAGGGTTTCTTGTCGTTCTTTCTCTGTAATTTCTTTGTTTTCAACGAGTTTGCGCATTTTTTCAGCGGTATAGAACTTTCCTTTTTCGGCAACGCTGCGTGAAATATCTTTCAAAACCACATTCAATCCTGCCCTTGCACACGCATAAACAATGCCCGAACCCATCAAACCCGCACCTATAACACCTACTTTTCGAGGTCTAAACTTGCCAAAACCTTTCGGACGACTTGCACCGTAACGAATGGTATTGTAGTCAAACCAAAAAGTTTTTATCATATTTTTCGCTTCGCGAGACAAGCAAACAGTCACAAAATAGCGACTTTGAATCAAGCAAGCCGTATCAAAATCAACCCGACTACCCTCCACAAGCGTACTCAAAATGGCTTCATAACAAGGGAAAATGTGGCGCGTCCGTTTGTATTGTTCAGCCGTCAACCGCCGAATCGTCTCCCCTGTTTGGGCTTCGCGTACTGAACCATCAGGAATTTGCTCCCCCTCAATATCCCACGGGCGACTATAATTTTGATTATTCAAAAGCCATGCCTTTGCTTTCACCAAAAGGTCGCGCTCATCTTCTGCCAATTCATCAATCACACCTGCCACTAATGCTTCTTTGGGATTGTAATAATGCCCATCACAAGCCACATGATAGGCTTTTTCGATGCCTAACAACCACATCAAACGAATGATTTCGCCACCACGCGGCATCAAACCCAATGAAGTATCGGGCAAACCTATTTTTATATCAGAACGGTCAATCGCAATCCTATGATGACACGCCAAAGCCAAACCAAAGCCAGGACCCAAAGCCGTTCCATTTATCGCTGCCACAACAGGCGCACCGGGACTCTCCAATTGACGAAAAAACAGCGACAGTTTTTGAGAAGTCTCAAAAATTGCGGCTGCATCTTTACATTTATAAAAAAAATCGAGGTCACCACCATGCAAAAAATTAC
>JAYTUR010000099.1:0-10836 GCA_043744475.1 Saprospiraceae bacterium
CGAGGCGTTCATCAACGTACCCCTCAGTATATTTGGGTTTACGGGCAGCAAAAGCCGCCAAATTTTTGCGGCAAATCCGCCATCCTGCGCGCGCCGTGACGTAAAAAACGTCTTGTGCGCACTTGTACTTAGGTGTTTTAATCATCTAAAAAAAATTAAATTTGTGATAAAAAAAATTTGAAAAATAAATCTTTGATAACGACAAAATGTTTAACAATCATTTTTTTAACTACCACGTAAAGCATTGATAATCAAGGGTATAATGTTTGCGCAATTGAGGAATACATTTCCGCAGCAAAGGAATACTTTTCTGCAAGCAAGAAATACATTTCCGCAGCAAAGGAATACACTTTCGTCAACGAAGGAATACATCTTTGCAAACTGCGGAGACATTTCTGCCGCCGAGAAATACATTCCCGCAAACTGTGGAGACATTTCCGCCACTAAAGAATACATCTTTAAAATTGAGGAAAATACCTTTAAAATGAGTCTTTAAATATTTCCAACTATTTACTCTTTTTTGCATTCAACGCAAGTATATTAAGCCTTTGCTTATATGTTTTTATTTGCTACAAAAACCATGTCAATTTTTTGATATTTGTTTAGGAAGGGAGGAAATCGGACGAGTTAACTTATTGTTAACATATATGTATAAGCGTACTCCTAATTTTAAACAGGTGTTTTGTTAGGTAGATAAATTATTATTTTATTTTATTAAAAAAATATTGATAGGAGGGTAGGTTGTATTGGTGTTTATTTTTATTTTTGTCAGCAATTTACTCGTTTTTTATTTAGATAAAAGTGTAAGTTGGCAGTGATTCAAAAAAATGCACCATAAACAGACAAATCAAGAATGAACAATAGACCGTATACTATAAAACTATTTATGCCTAACGGCAATCCAAACTCCATCAAAATTATTGAGAAAATGAATTGGACGGGCGTAGGAATTGAAATGTCAAGAGACGATTGGGAAACTCATAAAAATAGAAAAGAATTCGATCAAGCAGGAATTTATGTGCTGATTGGATATGATGAAAATTCAGACTTACCAAAAGTTTACATTGGTCAAGGAGATGGCATGAGAAAACGGATTGATTCACATTACAGAGAGAAATCGTTTTGGGAAAAACTGATAATTTTTGTTTCAAGTAACAACGGGCTCAACAAAGGACATACAACGTGGATTGAATATGCTTTAATTGACATAGCAAAAAAATATAACCGTTGTAAGCTTGACAATTCAGCAACGCCTAATGAGCCAATTTTAACGGAATCAGAAAAAGCGGATACAAGAGAGTTTCTAAATGAAATGTTGAGCATTTTTCCTTTGGTTGAAATAAAGATATTTGATAAGCCTAAAATAATTGACGTTGACAATTCACGACCAATAAAAGTAATAAAAAGTCCAAATATTCAAGACACAATTGTTGTGCCTGCAAACGAAGACGGTTTTATTGAAGTTTTTTTAAATCAAGACTGTTGGTATGCGATTAGAATTAGTGGTGGAAAACTGAATGAAATTAAATATATAGCTGCATATCAAACAGCACCTATTTCAGCAATAACTTATTACGCAGAAGTTGATTCAATCGAAGCATACGGAGACGGTACTAAATACAAATTAAATTTCAAAGGAAAAGCAAAGAAAATAGAATCCATTAATTTTACAGGAGCAAAACAAGGAACTTTACAAGGCCCAAGATATACTAACTTAGAAAAACTTTTAAAAGCAAAGACTTGGAAAGAAGTATTTTGATTAAGAAAAAATTAATGAGCTGTCATTAAAGGCGCGATTTTGTCAGTTTCTTGCCCGATGTTCATTATACTGAGGGGTCTGACAAAAAGCATAAAGACATAATATTTTTGAGGTGCATCGCACCAATACCGTTTATAGAAAAGTCCGAAACCCCGATTTCTTCTAAGGTGCGTCGCACCGACACCATTTTTTATAACTTAAACAACATCGGGTGTCGGAGCTACGCACCTTCATAAAAGATGCGTGTGGGTTTTTCTATAAACGGTGGCAGTCCTCACGGACTTTTGTTTCATATACCTAAATGAATATTTGGGTCATTATACTGAGGGGTCTGACAAAAAATATAATGACATATTTTTTTAAAAGGTGCAGCGCACCGAAACGATAAAAAGCATACAGTTTCGGTGCATTGCACCTAAAGACGTATCATTTAACATTTGCTACAAATATTTAGCGACTCTGTCGCCGTGCGTAATCAGTGAATCATGGGAACGCCCAATGTGCTCATGTATTTTCAAATGAAATCTTGTACTTTTTGACTAAAAGAAGTATTTTTGTCAAAAAAATAATAAAAAGTAAGGGACATAAAAATTCAATTGCCTTCTGATAAAAAAGACGCTCTATTTGTCATCGAGTTGCTAAAGAAATTGAATCTTATCTTTGAACACCAAGAAGAGACGGAAGTGGAGAGAAACGGTGAGTGACTGATATTTAAGGATTTTTTTTATAGGAAAGTCCTTAAACGGAGTTGACAATAATTACTTTTACACATTAAATAAAATAAAAAATGACAACAAAAGAAGTAGCTCAAAAATTGGTTGAACTTTGTCGCCAAGGAAAAATTGACGAAGTACAAGCAACCCTATTTTCTGACGATGCTCAGAGTATCGAAGCAAACGAAATGATGGGTCCTAAGGTCGTATCTGGCTTAGATGCCCTTAAAGCAAAATCAGTCGCTTTTCAAGCAGGGGTAGAAGAGTTTCACGGCGCTGAAATTTCTGACCCAATTGTAGCTGGAAATAGCTTTGCTGTTACTTGGGTAATGGATGCAACTTTTAAAGGACGTGGAAGAATGGCGATTGAAGAAGTATGTGTTTATCAAGTCAAAGATGGCAAAATAACTTTAGAACAATTCTTTTATTAATTTGAGCACAACAATAAGGTGAAACGCTATAAAGACTGAAATGTACTTTATAGCGTTTTTCTTTTAGTGGTAAAAAAGCGAAGGCACAACAAAAGTATTTGGAAAAGCAGGGTAGGACAATGTAGCATCAGCTATTTGCAAGCAGCCGTTTTGGTTCATTACACTGAGGGGGCCTAAAAAATAATTAATAAATGAACTTTACATTAGAAAAGACAATACAAATTCTTGAACGAACACCGAGTGTTCTTGAAGCAATGCTACAAAATATCTCTACTGACTGGACTTCAGTAAACGAAGGAGGCGATACATGGTCTGTATATGATGTTGTCGGACATCTTATTTATGGCGAAAAAACGGATTGGATGCCGAGATTAGAAATAATACTTTCGACAAGAACGGACAAAACGTTTGAATCTTTTGACCGATTCGCACAATTTGAAGAAAGTAAAGGACAATCGCTCACGCAACTTTTAGAAGCATTTAAAGTATTGCGAAAGCGCAATATTGAAGGGTTACTTTCAAAAAATCTAACAGAAAAACATTTGTCAGAAGTAGGTTTTCATCCTGCTTTTGGAGAAGTGACGCTTGCGCAATTACTTGCGACTTGGGCAGTACATGACCTCAATCACATTGCACAAATTTCGAGAATCATGTCTAAGCAATACAAAGCAGAAGTTGGTCCGTGGATACAATATTTAGGGATATTAAAAACACAGAATTAAATGGCATACGTACTCATTATACATGAAGTAGCCGATTATTTGGCTTGGAAAAAGGTATTCGACAATGCTTCGACAATCAGAAAAGAAGCGGGTGAAATCTCTTATCAAGTTTTAAAATACGAGAAGGAGTCAAATAAAATTGTACATTTTTCAAAATGGACTGTCCTTGAAGATGCTAAGATTTTTTTTGAATCTCCAAAACTTGTACAAATTAGAAAAGAGGCAGGGGTTAAATCACCTGAATTTATATATTTGAATGAACTTGAAGCGGGGTTGCTTTAGGTGTTTTGGTAAATAGCCGGTGATACAGCTGGTTCATTAATGATAATGACAACAAAAAAATAAAACGAAGAAAGGTGACCAGTGCATCATAAAGATTAAAACTTGTGTTTAAATTTAAAATCAAAAGCAAAAGACGTTGCGCCGTTTGTTTGTAAAAAAGCCAAACGTTCATTCGCTTCTTCTAAAGTCGGTTTATGCCCTTCGGGAATCCACCACAACACCATCGAGGCTTTGCCGAAACGCTGAAACCACTCGCGCCGCCGCCGCATCACGTCAAGATGTTGACCCGTAAAAACAAAACGTTCTAAGGCTTCTAAGTTTTCCCAAACGGACATATTGACGATGAGCTGCACATCGTCGTAGGGATTGAGGTCGGTAGCGTTGCCACTTTCGTCTTTTAAACGCCACACAAAACCTTCACTGCTTTCTGCCACACCATTGACTTCGTCCAGTTGTGCAACAAAATCGAGCATAATCGGGTCATTGATGTTTACGCCGACCATTCTGGCGATATTAAGTTGAGCGAGTTGTTTTTTTTCCATAATGACTTTAACCATATAAAATTAAGGTGAGAAATTTTTTCTAAAAGGTTGTAACGTTAATATTTGCATTTTTGAAAATGCTAAGGTAGAAAAAATACGAAACCACTTTTTAATCAAAAAAATAAGATAATAAATGGTGTTTGCTTACCTTCGTTCAAATCACCCTACATGAAAGGGCAAACAAATTTACAAACCATTCACAATCAAAAATTTAAGTATGAAGACAAAACAAGAAATTGTCAATAATTGGCTACCACGCTACACAGGATTGCCGCTCGAAGAATTTGGTCGGTATATCATCCTTGTCAATTTTTCAAACTATGTCAATCTTTTTGCCGAATGGCATGGTGTTGAAGTATGTGGAAAAGACCGCTCAATGCAATGCGCTACGGCAGACAATATCACTATCATCAATTTTGGGATGGGTAGCCCCAATGCGGCAACCATTATGGATTTATTGACAGCCATAAGACCCAAAGCCGTTTTGTTTTTGGGCAAATGCGGCGGTTTAAGACATGACAAAAACAAAGTCGGTGACTTGATTCTACCCATTGCCGCCGTGCGTGGCGAAGGCACATCAAACGATTATTTGCCGCCAGAAGTACCTGCATTACCAGCGTTTGCCTTGCAAAAAGCCATTTCAACGACCATTCGTGACTACGAAATGGATTATTGGACAGGAACGGTTTATACAACCAATCGCCGCGTTTGGGAACACAAGGAAGATTTTAAGGAATACCTACGCGAGTTGCGTTGCATGGCGGTTGATATGGAAACGGCGACGATATTTACAGTCGGATTTAAAAATCATATTCCAACAGGCGCGTTGCTGTTGGTCAGTGACATTCCGATGATTCCAGAAGGCGTTAAAACGGAGGAAAATGACAAAACAGTCACGTCCACTTATTTGAACACACATCTAAAAATTGGCATTGATTCGCTCAAACAATTGATTAATGATGGTCAAACGGTGCGACATTTGAAGTTTTGATTACAAACCTTCAATTTGCTTCGTCAAACCTATAAATTCCTCCAAACTTAATGTTTCAGGTCTCCGATTAAAAAAAATATCGGCTAATACTGAGGGGTCTTTGTCGAACAAAGGACGCATGGTATTGCGGAGCATTTTGCGTCTTTGATTAAAAGCTGTTTTGACGACATTTCTAAACAAGATTTCGTCACAACCCAAGTCTTGATTCGCTTTTCTCGTTAATCGAATAACAGCGGATTGGACATTTGGTGGTGGCGAAAAACTACCTCTATCCACATTAAACAGTTTTTTGCCGTCATAAAATGCTTGTGTCAACACACTGATAACGCCATATTCTTTGCCGCCCGGTTTTGCTACGACTCGTTCTGCCATCTCTAATTGAAACATACCGACCATTTCGGAAACAAGCGTTCTGCTTTCAATCATTTTGAAAATAATCTGACTCGAAATATTGTATGGGAAATTTCCAATAAGACTAAACGGTTGATTGTCAAATATTTTAGACATATCAATTTTCATAAAATCTTCAAAAACGACTTTTATACTGAGGGGGTCATATTTTTGATTCAAGAAAGCGACCATATCTTTATCGGCTTCAACAGCCACTAAATTGAATTTTTTTTCAATCAAAAACTGCGTCAACATGCCCTTTCCGGGACCGACCTCCAATACACGACCTTCTAATTCATTGGTTAACAACAAACCATCTGCAATACGATTGGCAATATCAGGGCGATTGAGGAAATGTTGACCGAAACTTTTTTTAGCTTTCAATGATGTGATGTTTTTTATTTGAAATATAAAAATGTACTGAGGGGGTTGAAAATTGGGTAAAAGTAAGGTATCTTGCATTAAAATTGAAGTACAATGGAAATAACACAAGCCGTTTTAACTGAAAAACAAACCTACGAAACCGAGTACGAACTCGAAAGAGGAAAGCCTATGCCAAGTTTAAATCATTCCAGATTAGAAAGCCGATTTAGTGTCGCTTTATCAAAATATGAGCAATATGATACACTCATTGAGTTAAGTTTAGATTTAAAATCGGGTAAAGCAACGCCTGATATTTGCCTGTTTTCAACTACTCCTTCCGACTGGCTTAACGATGAGATAAGGGTGACGGAACCACCACTTCTGACAATCGAAATCCTCTCACCGACCCAAAGTATTGATGAATTGAAAGACAAAATCTTTGATATTTACTTCCCTTCGGGTGTAAAATCTTGTTGGATTGTTGTTCCTACGCTTAAAATGATTGCTGTTTTTATACCCGTTCAAGGAGTTAGAAACTATATTGGCGGTATTATAAAAGACGATGATTTGGGTATTGAAGTAGATATGAAAGAGATTTTTCGTTAATACATCATTCAACATACAACACCAATCCCTTCAAATACGACCCTTCTGGATGAAAAATATTAACTGGATGATCAGCCGGTTGTGTCAATTTGTGCATTACACGCACACGTCTTCCCGCTTCAATCGCAGCGGCGACAATCGTATCATAAAACAATTGAGTATCAACGACTTGTGAACAACTGAAAGTAAACAAAATACCCCCCTCAGTAATTTGAAGTAAAGCCATGGCATTCAACCTTTTATACGCTTGAACGGCATTGTGCCTTTTATTGATTGACTTCGCAAAAGCGGGTGGGTCAACAATCATTACATCAAAAATGCGTTCATTTTCTTTTAAATAAGTCATAACATCAACGGCAGCGGCTGTATGTTCCCCTTCAAAAGGCAAATTGAGTTCTACATTTTTAATTGTCAAATCAATTGCTTTGGGAGAAATATCAATAGAATGAACAGATTTTGCACCTGCTTTCAAGGCGTAAATAGAAAAACCGCCTGAATAACAAAATGCATTCAAAACGGATTTGCCTTTCGCATAACGACTTATTAAAGCCCGATTATCGCGTTGATCAAGGAAAAAACCTGTTTTTTGTCCCGTAATCCAATCCACAGCAAAGGCATTGTCGTTTTCAAAAACGGTTAGTGGTACTTCCATTTCGGCAAATAGGTAGTCATTTTTGATTTCATTTTGACTCACATACTGAGGGGGTAGTGTTTCTGCACTTTTGTCATAAATGGCTTTTAGTTTTTCACCAAAAACTTTTTGAAGACCGTTTTTGATAGCTTCAATTTGTCGGTGAATGCCTATTGAATGACATTGTACAACGGCAACAGAGCCATAAATATCTACAATTAATCCGGGTAAACCATCGCCTTCGGCATGAACGAGACGATAACAATTCGTTGATTCTGAATCAGTTAGGTCTAATTTTTGACGATATGTGTAAGCATTTTGTAGTTTATGATACCAAAAAACGGCATCAATAGTCGTCGGTTCAAAACTCAAAACACGCACCATAATTGAACCATCGTTGTAATAACCAACAGCCAACCATTGTTTTTTTGAATCAAAAACTTCAACTAAATCCCCATCTTGAAGTTCTCCTTCTGAATAACCAACAGCACCGCTAAAAATCCACGGATGTTGCCGCTTTACCGCTTCATCTCTCCCTTTTTTTAAAAATATTTTTTTCATACATAAATACGTTTGCCGAACAATAGACTGCCAATGCGAACCATCGTTGAACCTTCTGCTATTGCCATTTTATAATCATCGCTCATACCCATTGAAATCTCCGTAAATGATTGACTGTCAGCGAAGTAAGTGTTTTTTAAATTATCAAAAATTTGTTTTAAATGTTGAAATTCACGTTTGACTTGTGCTTTGTCATCGGTAAAAGTTGCCATGCCCATAACGCCACAAATGTCAATGTTTTTTAAAGTTGATTGAGCGACTTCTTTTACTATTTTTTCGACCCCCTCAGTATCAAAACCAAATTTAGAGTCTTCTTCGGCAATATGGAATTGTAAAAGCACTTTAATGATGCGTTCATTTTTTGCTGCCTGTTTGTTGATTTCATATAACAATTTCACAGAGTCGGCCGCATGAATCATTGAAACAAAAGGGGCAATGTATTTAACTTTATTGGACTGTAAATGTCCGATGAAATGCCATTCAATGTCCTGTGGCAAAGTCGCTTGCTTGTCCACAAGTTCTTGCACATAGTTTTCACCAAAGGCGCGTTGCCCTTGATTATAGAGTTCGAGAATTGCCTCATTGGGTTTGGTTTTTGAGACCGCAATGAGTTTCGTTTTTGATGATTCGAGTTCTGTTAGTATTTGATTAAGCATGTTATTTTGGTTGAAATAAGAGATTTTACTGAGGGGGGGTAAAAGTAAAAAAAAATCCGCCTTGCGAAAAACGAGACGGATTTTTTTATACTTAAAATATTGATAATCAATCTTTCATGAAAGGATAGTCAGTCTGAACGTAGTTGTCTTCGTACAAATCGGCGGCATCTGGATAAGGCGATGCTTTTGCAAAGTCAACAGCTTCTTGCATTTCCGCTTCAATTGCATCGTCAATCGCTTGAATGTCTGCTTCTGAAACACCCAAATCGAGCATTTTTTGACGTGTTGTTTTTAACGGGTCTATTGATTTATAGTGAGCGACTTCGGCGCGACCTTTTTCATCTTTACGATATTTTTCAGGGTCACTGACAGAGTGACCTTTGTAGCGATAAGTCTTAATTTCTAAGAAATAAGGACCATTTCCGGCGCGAATATGCGCGGCTGCTCTTGCAAATGCTTCGTGTACGGCTTCTGGATTCATGCCATCAACGATTTCTGCGGGCATATTGAAAGCTTCTGCAACGGTGCTGATATCGCGAACATTCGAAGTCCTTTCCACAGAAGTACCCATTGCGTAACCATTGTTTTCGCATACGTATATGACGGGTAATTTCCATGTCATAGCCATATTACCTGCTTCGTAAAGAATACCTTGACGAGCCGCACCGTCACCAAACATCGTGACAGCAAGTAAATCTGTTCCCTTGTATTTTTCGGCAAAAGCTAAACCTGTACCGATACCGATTTGAGCACCAACGATGCCATTACCGCCGAAATATTTGTTTTGTGCATAGAAAAAGTGCATTGAACCACCTTTCCCTTTTACAATGCCCGTCGCACGACCGAACAATTCAGCCATTGCTTCGCGGGCGGAAATACCCTTCATCAGACCAATTCCGTGCTGACGATAAGCTGTTACAATACAGTCCATAGGTTTTAATGCTGAATTCATGCCAGCTGCAATCGCTTCTTGTCCGATATAAACATGGCAGAAACCACGAATATACTCGCCGTAAAACTCTAATACGCGCTCCTCAAAGCGACGGATACGTGCCATCATTGTGTACCAGACTTTATACTGGTCAGTACTATACAAAGGGGTGCTTTTAGCAGGTTTAGCACCTGATTTAGTTGTTTTTTTGACTGCTAATACTTCCATAATTGTCCTCAAGTTAAATGTTTTGGCGAAAATTCGCCTTAGAAATTGGTTGGTAGATTAAAGGTAATAAAGGCTGATGAGATAGCCAAAATATCACTTGCAAAGATAGTTAAGTCTATAACTATGCCGTTCATTTTTTGATAAAAATACAAAGAGACTGTTCTTTAAATTGTGTTAGATTGAATTGGATATTCAATTTTGACAATAAAAACAACAGTCTCTTTTTTTCTGATTTTTTTAAACTTACCGCAAACGGCTTGTGCTGGCTTCATTTTTTGAAGCAAAAGCGAAAATGCAAGTGACGAGAACTAAAATTACGAATATCATCATGGCATTAAAGTTTTAGATTAGATAATATGGTTCAAGGAATGATTTAGTGTTTTGAAGATTTATTTGACAAATATGAATCAATTTTAAATGAGAAGCAAAATATTTAGATAAGTTTAACCAAAACTTTGCCGTATTCTTTTTAATATACGAATAAAGTGAGTTTTTGGATTCTTTTTACGAACCATTCTTATTTAAAAGGGTCTCGAAAGGCAGGATTCTGAGTGAAACTTGTATCGGTGAGCGTTTTAAGAAACAAAACGATTTGCTTTTTCTGTTTGTCAGACAAACGGATTTGAGCAATTTGAGGAATAAAAGGGTCAATATTGTCCGAATAATGACCACCCGAAGCGTAAGGGTTGACAACTTCTTCAAGCGTTTTGAAACGCCCATCGTGCATATAGGGGGCTGACAATTCAATATTCCTTAGAGTCGGAACGCGGAATTTGCCATTATCTAATTCCTTTTTTGTGAAACCACCACGACCTAAATCCTTGAAATTCATTAAGTTAGATACACTGTCTAAGCCATTATTGAAATAATCATTGGAGTTGTAAAAAGGTGTTGTATGACAATGTCCACATTGGGCATCGGGCGCACCCGCGGCGTTGAAAAAAAGCAAATAACCTGAATATTCGTCATCGGTAAATTCATCTTCACGTCTGAAAATTTTATCAACTTTGGCATTGCCACTGATGAGACT